>DAOPIV010000007.1:0-21929 GCA_035399325.1 Clostridia bacterium
TCCTTTGCTTCTTTTACAACACAAATGACTTTGCGGTCACGCTTGGCACAAATTTCGCACGGGTCAATGTCGGTGTAGTTTCCGCACACAGAACAAAGTTTTACTTTCGCTTTGGCGTCCAGTATCGCCGCAGCAAAAGACCGCGCTTGTTCGTCCGTCATATTCAATACTTTCAAAGCATATCTTTGCGCTGTTTTTTGTCCGACTGACGGCAATTTTGAAAACTCGTTTATTAATTTTGCTATCGGTTCGATATAATCCATCGTTACATCATACCGCCCAAACCGCCGAAAGGCTTCATTATTTCTTCTGACAGTTCATCGGCTTTTTTCTCAGCATCGGAAATAGCAGCCAAAATAAGGTCTTCCAGCATTTCAACGTCGTCGGGGTCTACCGCTTCTTTTTTGATTTTCACTTCGCTGACGGACTTTTTGCCATTCATTGTTACCGTCACCATTTCACCTGCAGCCGTTCCCGTAACAAGAGTATCTTCGAGTTCTTGCTGCGCTTCCGCAAGTTTTTGCTGCATCATCTGCGCTTGTTTCATAAGTCCCTGCATATTATTTCCGCCAAATCCGCCAAATTTGTTTGCCATTTATTTTTCTCCTTAATATTTTTAGATTATTTCAATATTTTCCGCTATTTTATTAAGCTGCTTTTTCTTGTCTTCCGTCGTTTCGTTTTCCGTCTTTACCGCATTAAATCTAAGTCCCCATTTAATAAGCGTATCGTTTAATATTTTTTTATTTTCTTTATCGGCTAAACTTGTAAATTGCATACTATTGCACTGAGCTGTCAAAACCTTGTCTTCTATCCAAACTGTATCTACTTGTGATAAAATTGTCGAAAGAACTGGATAATTTAGATTTCTTATTGTCTGCAAAACTTCCGCCCATATCGGTCGTGCTTTGTCAAAATTTCTTTCCGCAACAGCTTTTATTTGCGGAGGCGTTTCTGTCGGTTTTGCGGATACATTGCCTAACGGCGTTACTCCCCTTTTTTCCAACCGTGTCAGTCTCATTTCAATGGCTTCGATATCGACTTCACCTGAGCTATCGGCAAGTCTTAGCGTTGCCGCCTCAAAAAGCAGTCGGGGTGACAGCGAATAATGCAGTTTTGTATCAAGTTCGGTAAAAACTTCTAACCCTAATAAAAGCTTTTTCGTGTTTGCTTTTGCAGAAATTTTGCCCAACCTTTCAAATAAATTTTCAGGCAGCACAAGCAATGCGTTTGCGTTTTTACACGAAGTCAAAACGAGCATATCCCTAAACGCTTGCGACAAATCTTTTGCAAGCAGTCCGACACTTTTGCCTTGTGAAGTCAGCTCGTTTATTATATGTAAAATTTTGCCCGAATCGTTTTCCAGTATTTTTTCCGCAAAATCTAAAACTGTGTTTTTGTCCGTCGCTCCCAATATATCCGTCACAGTTTCATAATCAAGCTTTTCACCAAAAGCGGCGCATCTGTCGGCTATTGACAGTGCGTCCCGAACACTTCCCTCTCCTGCGGCGGCTATTGCGTTTACCGCTTCGGGGGTGGCGGAAATATTTAATTTCATAAAAATTTCATTTATGATCTCGGCGATTTTTGCCGTTGGCACAAGATTGAAGTCAAAACGCATACAGCGGCTTAGTATCGTTGCGGGGATTTTTTGCGGTTCGGTCGTACAAAGAATAAAAACGACGTGAGCGGGCGGTTCTTCCAAGGTTTTGAGCAATGCGTTAAACGCCGCCCCAGTAAGCATATGCGCTTCGTCTATAATATAAACCTTATATCTTCCGCCTGCAGGCAAATACTGTACTCTGTCCCGTATCTCTCTGGCTTGCTCCACTCCGTTATTGCTAGCCCCGTCAAGTTCTATTATATCAACGGGATTGGTTTCAAGGCATGCGGCACATTTTTTGCACGGATTGCCTTTGACTGGGTTAAGACAGGTTACCGCACGGGCAAAAATACGCGCGGCGCTAGTTTTGCCTATGCCACGGGTGCCCGTAAATAAATAGGCATGCGAAATTTGATTTGTTTCAATTTGGTTTTTTAGCGTTTTGCAGATATGCTCCTGCCCTGCTATTTCGTCAAAAGTAGTCGGGCGGTATCTGCGGTAAAGAGCTTGATAAGCCAAAATCAGTTCTCCTTGAAAAATGCGAGTTTTTTTCTCGCTCGTTGCAAAGCGGTATCCACCGCTTTTTTTGTTTTTCCCGTCATTGCGGAAATTTCCACATACGAGTACCCTTTCATATAAAGTTTCAATACGCCTTGTTCAGAATCAGTTAGTTTCAGGTCTATGTATTCATGGAGCTTTTCGAGTAAATCTTTTTTCACAAGCAGGCTTAGCGGGTCGGCTTTAGGGTCGGACAAATCACAGTTGTCGTCAATATTTACCGCATTAATCAGCGGTGTGTTTTTCTCTCGGTTGCTTTTTGTCAACGCAGACAAAATATTTCGTCTAATACACATACCGCAAAAGGCGTAAAAATTGCCTTTGTCGCCGTCAAAAGAATCTATAGCTTCAAAAAGCCCTATCATACCTTCTTGTATAAGGTCATCTGAATTTCCACCGATAAGAAAGTAACTGTTTGCAATTTTATACACAAGAGGCTTAAAATGTGAATATATTTCTTCTTTTGCCGTGTCGTCGCCTTTTTTTGCGGCGGCAAGCAAAAAGTCTAAATTTTCAATGTTTTTCATAATCTTTGTCTTACTACTTCATAAACGACAATACCGCAAGCAACGGAAGCGTTAAGCGAATTCACCTGCCCTATAAGTGGCAACGCAATCACACCGTCGCAAAGTTCTTTTGTAAGTTTTGAAACGCCAAAACCCTCGCCGCCGATAACTAAGGCAATATCGCCTTTCAAATCCGTTTTATAAATACTCTGCCCATCCATATCGGCACAAAAGACAAAAATATTGCGTTTTTTCAGTTCTTCTATAGTTTGATTAAGATTGGTGACTTTCGCAACTTTGACAAATGAGGACGCTCCCGCCGAAATACGGACAACGGTGTCGTTTACGCTAACTGAACGGTTTTTCGGTATAATAACGCCGTCCACTCCCGCACATTCGCATACGCGTAAAATCGAGCCTAGGTTGTGCGGATCTTCCAGCCCATCCAAAATAACGATAAAATGCCTGTCTTTTTTAGAAAGCAAAATGTCTTCAACGGTGGAATAATTAAATTCGCTCGTTTCGGCAATAAAACCTTGGTGTTTGACGTCGGGCGACCTTTTGTCAAGTATTTTTTTATCTACATATTGAATTTTTACGTTTGCTTTTCTGGCACGGGCAACGATTTCGTGGTTCAATCCTTTTTCAACAAGCAGAGTATCTATAGTTACGCCCGAACGCAATGCTTCCATAACGGCGTTTTTGCCGACAATTTTCATATAATTTTTTCCTTTTTATTTGTTTTTGGGTAAAGCGTGATTAAGTAAAAATCCGCATCTATGTGTATCGCCAATTAGATAATTGTAACCCAAGACAGCTTCAAGACCGCTGGCTTTTTTGTAATCCGCAACAGTGCCGTTTTTTGAGACGCTATTGTATTTTGCGTTTCTGCATCTAAGAAAAATCCCTTTCTCATTTTCGGTTAGCATCTCGTATATATTGTCCAATAAATCCGCCTGTGCTTCGCTGCAAATGATTTTTGAAGCTGCAATATGAAGTTTTCCCGCTTTTGCGTCGCTGGTTTTAGCTAAATATTCTTTCACATAAAGCGTCATCACGGCGTCGCCAATAAACGCCAAAACAAGCGGGCTTAACATTTTTGCCTTTTCCAATGTCATTTTTTCAAAAAATTCCAATCTATTCTCCTAAATCGTATCCAAAAATCACACAGCCGCCTTGTTTACCAAGTTCACTAAAACCGTATTTACGATAAAAAGCAATCGCATTTTTATTTTTTACCGAACAAGACAGTTTGACACCTCTTATTTTGTTCTCTCTAAGCTTTTGCATAAGTGCGTCTATGAGTTTTCTGCCCATTCCCATACGCTGAAAATCCGGCAAGATGTCGATATGCAAATGTGCGGGATAATTTTCATAATGCTTGTCTATGATAGAAAATTCACGTTTTAACAGTGCATATGCCAAGAAACTTATTTTTTTGATTTTTGGCAAATATTCACTAAACATAGACTCCAAAAAAGGCTTTTCATCGGGCGCACACAAAACGTACCCCACAGCCTTATCGGAATCGTCCGCACAGACAAAAACGTACTCGCTTTGTTTTTCGGTATAATAATCGTTGTATGCTATTGGCAGCCATTTACGCACTTTCTCTGTTTTTGGAAACAAAGTTGTTTCCACGCAAATATTTTGCAAATTTGCCTTATCTGTTTGTTTGTATTGTCTTATTTTAGTCATTCTTTTTACAGCTTTCACACGCTGTTTCGATTATTTTTTTACGCATAACAATATGCGGACACACGGAAGGAATCATAAATTCTTCGCCATACGCTTCGTATCCTAGTGTTTCATAAAACTTTCTCACATCAGTTCTTGCATTCATCCATATAAAATCAATGCCCCTATTCAATGCCAAAAATTCTAAATATTTTACCACAGCCTTGCCGTAACCTTGCCCCTGATATTCTTTTTCCACTGCCACTCCCCGCATTTGGTATTGTTTCTTTTCATCAAACGCAGGATTATCGGCTATCATAATGCTTGCGCATCCGATAAGTTTCCCGTCTAAAAAAAGACCCGCATGTTTTGTAGTATCAAGTTCATCTCCGCTGAAATGAACCGACTCAATAGGTTGGTCGGGTCTAAGTAATCTTTGTCTAAGGTCATATATTTCTCTAACATCCACTTGACGTAATTCCACGTTGTTTTTCATATGCTTATTCCTTTAAAAAAATAAATTATATCTACCGCTAAAAATATCACAATACGACGCAAATGTCAATATATTCCCCCTTTACACAGCCCTTAAAGAATGCTAAAATATCTAAAAGAAAATTTAATATAAGGAGTTTTACAATATATGATAAAAGGCAATTTGGGCGAAGGAGACTTATTAAACGCAAACGGCGAGCTTGCACAGGCTGGCTGGGCAACGAAACTCACACGCATATACAACAGAAATAAAATAGCAGCATCGAAATGGCGAATAAAAGAATGGGATTATTACATAATCGGCAATGATCGTTACGCTGTTGCTCTTACCGTTGCCGACAACGGCTATATGTCAATGGCTTCCGCAAGCTGGCTGGACTTTACCAATTCAAATTTCAAAACGACTAGCGAAATAAAACCTTTTACATTCGGCAAAGTCGGTATGCCGTCCTCGTGCTATGACGGCGACATACTTTATAATAGTAACAAAGTGAATATCAATTTTTTGAAAGAAAAAGAAAAACGCACATTGATATGCAATTACAAAAACTTTTGGAATAAACAAGACCTTGTGGCAAACCTCACCCTTACGGATTTTCCCGAAGACGAAATAGTAATCGCCACGCCTTGGAACGAAAATAAAAAAGCTTTTTACTACAACGACAAAACAAACTGTATGAAGGCTTCGGGTTATGTTAAACTTGGCGGCGTCACATATACTTTTTCTCCCGAAGACAGTATGGGTACGTTGGACTGGGGCAGAGGGGTATGGACATACAAAAACACTTGGTACTGGGGCAGTATGTCGACTATGGTCGACGGTCACAAATTTGGTTTTAATATAGGATACGGGTTTGGCGAAAGAAGTACGGGAACGGAAAATATGCTTTTTTATGACGGCAAAGCGCACAAACTGCAACAAATTACTTTTAATATCCCAACTAAAGACGGCAAGGATGATTTTTTGTCGCCTTGGACTTTCACAAGCAGCGACAACCGTTTTGAAATGTCTTTTTCTCCGATACTGGATAGATTCGATAACACAGATTTACTTATTATAGGAAGCAACCAGCATCAGGTTTTCGGTAAATTCAACGGCAAAGTCGTTTTGGATGACGGAACGGAAATCATTTTGAAAGACAAAATAGGATTCGCCGAAAAAGTTATCAATAAATGGTAAGCTGTCAATAAAAATATTTTTAATGTACTTTCACAAAAACCCTTTATATAAAATAAAGGGTTTTTCTTTTATGTTTTTGGAGTTTAACAACAGCACGGGCAAAAAATCATTTTTGCAAGTTAGTTTATTTTTTAAAAAAAGAAATAGAGATTTTGCGTTAGTCCAAAATCTCTAAATCTTTATTGTTATAAGGAGGGTGTTATGAATCTGCCATACGGTTAGTCATATGGTAATTTCATACTTATACTTTATTACTTGACTGTGAAAAGTGTGTGTCCTAGTTATGAAAAAATTTTTGAAGTTAAATGAAAAGCAAAAGAAAAAAAGAACGCTTTTTTGCGTTCTTAAATGTTTATTGTATTTCAGTTCGTTTCTTCGACATTTTCCGATGTTTTTACTAAAGGAATTTCAAAATAAAAATCGCTGCCTTTGCCAACTACGGAATTTACTCCAAAAGCAAAACCGTGCCTTGAAAGAATATTTTTGACTATGGAAAGTCCAAGCCCCGTGCCGCTTCCACGTGTGTATTGCTTACTTGCTCTGTAATATCTGTCCCAAATTTTTTCGCGCTCGTCTTCTGCTATGCCTTTGCCTGTATCAACAACATCAAATCGAGCTTTCCCGTTTATGTCTTTTAGTTCTATCTTTACTTTCAGGTCTTTACCCGTGTAGTTGACGGCATTTTGAATGTAATTGTTCAAAACTTTTTCTATCTGAGGTTTATCTGCCGAAACAAATAAATCTGGCTGAATCTGAATGTCAAAAACGTATCCTTGTGTTTCTTTTACTCCAAAAGCGGCGGATACTTTTTCTACAAGTTCCGACAAGTTGAAAGTCTCTTTGTTTATAGGTATAATGCCGCTTTCCTCTTTCGCAAGTTTCAGCATTTCGTTTACAAGTCTTGTCATTCTGTCCGTTTCGGAAATAATAAGATTCAATCTTTCTTCCCTTTTGGTCACGGGTGCATCAGGAAAATCTTTAAGCAAATCCGCATATGACTTAATAAGAGTAAGCGGAGTTTTCAGGTCGTGCGAAACGTTAGCAATGACGTCTTGACGCAAAGTTTGTGTTTGTTTTAACTGTGATGCGGAAAAATTTAAACTTTCGGCAAGTATGTCAACCTCGTCGCATCCGTTACCGTCGAAAAATACCGAATAATCCCCCTTTGACATACGGGCTGCTTCGCTTGAAAGCAGTTTTATGGGCTTTGATATTATTGCCGCAATTAAGACAGAAAGCAAAATAACCAAAACAAATGACGCCAAGCTTACCCAAGTCAGTTGCTGGTTTAATATAATCGATGAATCTTGGGTCATTGATAAAGGCACTGCCGCATACATAAAATAGCTTTGTTCGCCGTAAGAAAGAAGATTGTAATAGATAATAAACGATGTGTCGTAATAATTTGTTTGAAAAATATCACAAGACGTTGTTTTGCCTGTGTTTATCATATTGAGAATACAGGTGTTTATAATGTCTTGGTAAAAGTCATCCATTTCCATTAACACGTTTGACTGAGAGGGCGTGTATGGCGAGGTGTTTATAATAATCGTTTCAAAATCAATTCTATTGTCTAAATAATCAAAAATAATGACTTGAACGCCGTATTCGGCAGACATTCGGGTAACTTCTTCTTCAAAATTCTCCTCTCCGAATTTGGCTGCGATTTCATCACATTTTTCCTGTGTTAATTCCACTCTGTAAGAATTCGTACTTATTGACCGTGCAACAAGCAGTCCGCCCCAAACAACGGCGAACATAAGTATTACGCAAAGAAAAATCAGCAGCCAGTTGCGTAATGTAAAAGTGTATATATTTTTAGCTCTTGGTTTCTTCGTACTCAAATTTGTATCCGAGTCCTCTTAATGTAACAATACAGTCACGATATGCGCCAAGGTTTCCCCTAAGCATTTTTATGTGCGTATCCACCGTTCTGTCATCGCCGTAAAACTCAAATCCCCACACGTTTGTCAGTAGTTTTTCTCTCGAAACGGCAAGACCTTTGTTTTTTACCAAATAAAACAAAAGCTCGTATTCTTTTGGGGTAAGTTCGGCTTTGACTCCGTCCACTATTACATTTCTTCCGTCGAAATCCACCACCAGCCCGCCGAATTGCTCTACGTTCCGCATTTTGTCAGGATTTGTGCGTGACAGTATAGAACGCACACGTGCCATAACTTCTTTTGTGCTGAACGGTTTTGTAACGTAGTCGTCTGCACCCACTTCAAAACCAAAAAGTTTGTCGTATTCTTGGTCACGTGCCGAAAGCATAAGCACAGGCACGCTGTTTGTTTTGCGTATTTCTTTTACGGCGGAAATACCGTCCATCTTTGGCATCATTATGTCCATGATTATCAAATCAAAATCGCCCGTTTTGCATTTGTTCACCGCATCAAATCCATCAACAGCGGTGCTGACTTGATATTCATCCATTTCCAAATACTCTTTGAGCAAATCTCTTATGCCCTGTTCGTCATCGACGACCAAAATTTTTTTCATAAGTTAAACTCCAAAAAAAATCTTTTTCTTCATCTTAACATATTTTTGTCTAACTTAAAAGTCTTTTTTTGGATTTAGGGTCACCGCTCCAAATATAGAGCCAATCTGGAAACTGCCAATCCCGTTATTGCGCCTCCAAAATTATACAAAAAATCATTTATATCTGTAACTCTGCTTTTGGAAAACAGTTGCATTGTCTCCAGCAATAACGCCGCCAAAACACATATTCCGACACAGACCCAAAACTTTTTTGGTAAAACAAACCCCATTGCAAAACCAAATGGCGCAAGCATAAAAAGGTTCAGCAAAAAGTCCTGCATATATATAGGATGCTTAAATGGGCGGAACAAATCCAGCTTGAAGCTAACATTGTTCTCCGGCGTTATAATGGCAGGTTCTCCTTCGACTATTTTACCGACAGGTAACATTACCAAAATCAGAACAACAAGGAAATAAAAAAGTGCAAGAAAAACGGCGTAAGAATTTTTTACGCAATTTTTTAGAATAAGCCCGAAAACCAGCCCTATTAAAACGCTTGCCGAAACCGCCGCTCCTGCAAACAGCGGAATTGCGAATGTCTGAGTCGATATGATGAAATACATTACAAAATTAGTTTATGCATTCAGTATAAAAGCTAACAACTTGCGTTTGCATAATTATAATTGTCGAAAAAGCAGAAAAAACAAAAAAACTGCGTTTAAACTTTTTTTAAACGCAGAACAAATCTAAAATATTTTTGGAAACTATTACACTAGATAAATAAGTTTGTTTTTTGCAATGATACATACAAGGTCGATAATCCAAATAATGGAAAAACCAAAAATCAAACGCAATACAAAATAGAACCAATGGTTTTTCTGTGCAGTTATAATCAGACCGCATATCCAAGCCGTAAAAGGTATTACTGCCAAAATTATGCTGACGACTCTGTCAAAACCAAAATATCCTCCGCTTTTTTTAGTCATAATAAAAACCTCCTAATTATTTTTAATATACCACGAAAGCGAAAAAAAATCAATATGCGTTTTATTCCGTGATGATTGCCTTTTTATCCAAAATTTTCATACAAACGAAAAAATCCTGATTAGTGAGCGATACCGTAGCGGTGTTGTCGCAAGGATGAAATCTCACTTGCCCGACTTCCGTCAATTTTTTGTCAATTAGTAATCCCACGGATTTTGAGGACGGGCACAAAAAGCAAAATGGTGAAACATTGCCCCTTGTAACATCAAAAAATTCCAGCAGTTTTTCCGCCGATGCAAATTCAAACTTTTCCGCACCAACATATTTTGCCAAACCCCGCATATCGGCTCTTTTGTCTGACGGTATTACCGCCAAAAAATATCTGTCGCTTTTTTTATCTTTTACAAGCAGGCTCTTGCATCCTAACGCATCGGGTATATCAATAATCCTTTTGCTATCTTCTACCGACACGGTAGCTTCGTGAAAATATTTTTTGTACGCAATCTTATGTTTATCTAAAAAATCAAATACAATTTGTTTATCCATATTTTAATAATAATTACGCATCTAATAAATGTCAACAAATAAAATCTTTGGATAAAGCAAAGTATAAAGAAATTTGACAAAAATTTTTCAAGCAATTACAAAAACTTAACCATATCGATAAAGATAAAGCATAATGCCTTCAAAAATGGAATTTACAATTTTTCCCCTATACTCGTCTTGCTGCAAAAGCATCTCCTCTTCATTGTTAGACAAAAAACCGCATTCCACAATCACGGACGGACAATCGCTATTTCGGCAAATAAAGAAATCTCCCGAAAGAGCGGAATAATTTTTACCCGTGAGCGTATTTAATGCAGCTTGAATACATTCCGCAAGTTTTTTGCTTTCTTCGTCTCCTTTTTGATAAAATACCTGCGCGCCTTTCCTTACTGATGAGCGAAATTTGTTCATATGTATTGATACGACAATTTGCGGATTGCTTTCATCGATAATTTCCACCCTTTTAAGCATATCTCGCATTTTGAATCCTTTTGTCGCAAGCCCATACAGACCGCTTTTGTCAGTACGTGTCATCACAGGGAAAAAGCCTGCGGTTTCAAATTTTGCCGCAAGTTCCCCAGCGTACAACAAATTCAAATCGCTTTCCTTAACGCCGCTTGTCGATCCCGTTACTCCGCCGTCCACACCGCCGTGTCCTGCGTCTATTAAAATAACGCAATCATTCTGTCGGGGTGAAACGTCGGTTTTGCGCGCGTCTATCATAAAAACGGCAATAACAATAAAAAATAAAATCAGCACGAGTATAAGGGCGATAATACGCCAATATTTCGTGACAAAAATGAACGATTTGTTGCTCAATTCTCTAAATAACCCCAAAAAATACCATTTTTCGCACTAAAAAACCGCAAGTTGTACACTTTTCCACATAGTTTTCCACAATGGTGTATTAATCTAGTGGATAAAGTGTTTCATAGCCGTTGTGAAACCAACAGCCTGTTTTTTATAGCGTCTTATGACTAATCTATGCCAAAAATGCTGCCTGTATAACGGCAAAAACTTGCAAAAAATCGAGCGTGATATTTTTCACGCCCGATTCTCTGGAGGGGGTTATATAAGCAAAATGGCTTATGTTTAGCTATTTTGGTTTTTTTGATAAAGCGTTTTATTATTTTTTAAACTTCTCACTTTTAAAAAACAATATTTGGCTTATAAGAAAGTTTTTTTATTAAATCAAAATTAGTTGATCTGAACTTTTTTCATTGTTTCGATTTTTTCTTGTTTCGGAACGTCAATAACAAGAGTTCCGTTTTCGTATTTTGCGCTGATTTTATCTTCGGAAATATCGCCGAGATAAAAACTTCGAGAACAACTTCCCGTCTTCCTTTCACGGAAAATATATCCTTTTTCTGTTTGTTCGTTAGTTTCATCTTTGTTTGCGCAAACAGTAAGATAACCTTTGTCTACGGAAATGTTTATATCGTCCTTGTTAAATCCAGGCAAATCCATAGTGAACAAATAGTTTTTGTCTGTTTCGCTTACATCTGTTTTCATATCGGTGTGACCAACAGGTTGCAACACTTTGTCAAAAATGTCAAACACATCGAATGGATCTCTCTTTGTCAAATATTTCATTTTTTTAAATCTCCTTTTTTGTATTTAGCAATCGTTTTACGATTTTGTTAGCACTCTTTTGTTTCATTTGCTAACACTATTATAGCACCGTTGCCAAACTTGTCAAGAGTTTTTTGCAATATTTTTTAAAAAATTTTTTCTACTAAACAATTTTAATGAAATACCTAGTTTTGAGTATATCTTCCAACATCGGTGTTATCTTTTTTGCGGTTTGTCAATGCAGGGATTGGGTGTGTTGACTGCTCGTAGCGATAATCTTCGCCGTTTTCATCTATATATTTGTCAATTACGTTATGACTTGCCACAAAAGATAGTTTGTCGTTTACCGTTGCCTGATATTTGTAAAACTCGCATTCAGGTTTGAGCCTGTCTATGGAAATATAATCTTCCTTATCTCCCGTTACGTTGACTGAGTTTCTCAAAATTTTTCGTACATATTCTATATTAGAAGAGAATTTTAACAGTTCGGGAAACTCCCCTTTGCGAATAACCTGCTGCCAATCTTTTTTCTCGTACTTATTTAGCATATTTACAGCGTGGTTAAGGTGAGCAATCTCAATTTCAAAACACATTTCCCACACCTTTTTTATTGCGTTGTTTGTTTCGTCGTTGTACATGCTGTAATAAAGATAACACTCGTTATATTCGTGCATAATTAGCTGTTCATAAGGCGAACACGTGACGTCCAAAAGACTGCCGTAATGGCTGACGTGCTGTTCCTCTATCATTGCTATCTCGTTATATAAATTACGCCCGATTTTGTTGTTGTAAAATCCTCCGACATTCATATAGTAATTCATAGTTTGCTGTTCCGCCGCTACTATTGTGTTTATATCTAATGCGGTAAGCAAATCACATTTTGAAAAATTGCTATACCTGCGAATATCATCCGTTGGGCTGCGGTGTTCGGAAATAGTAGGTCTGCCCGGCATAATTTCAGTATAATCACCCACAAGCTGCTCGGCTTTTATTCCCATATCCATTTCCATAAGGTCGGCATAGCGGTATAGGTGATCAAAATCTTCTATCAAAGCAAAATCCAACGCTTTTTTTACATATTCATCGGGTTCACGCTGTCCAAGTATCGCCGTAAGTTCCACGGCAAGCTGCTCATAACCGATTGTCGTTTCCAAAATGGTTTCATCGATAGGTTTAAGTCCCGAAACAAGTTTTTGCTGTTGCTGCTCACTGCGACGCAACAAACAAAGCTCTCGCCTTACATCGTTGTTGTTGCAGTTTCGGCTGAATCGGTGCGAAAACCCGACTGCTTCATACTCAGCCCCATTCATAAGAATAACTCTTAATTTTGTAAACGGGTCATCGTTTGCCTTGTCATACGGTTTTGCGTCCATAGTTTTCCAGTCAAAAAAGGTTTCGCTTAGCTTTCTTACTTTTTGGTCAAAAGGATTGAAACTCATATAAAAAATCTCCTTAACTTTTTTATGAGTATAACCATTTAATATAAAAAGCAAACCGCCATTTGAAACGGTTTGCTTTTTTCAAAAAATTTATTTTACTTTTTTTCTAAGCGTAGAGTTTTGAGATATTTACCAAAATTTCCACGATTTTATCCATGCTTTCTTCAGTGACATATTCATATCTGCCGTGGCAGTTGTAGCCGCCCATACACAGATTGGGGCAAGGAAGTCCCTCGAAAGAAAGTCTTGCTCCGTCCGTTCCGCCACGGATAGGGATAACAAGCGGTTTCACTCCTGCTTGTATCATAGCTTTTTCGGCGTTTTCAATCAAATGCATATGCGGTTTGATTTTCTCCACCATATTGTAGTAACTGTCTTTCATTTTTAGCGTAACGGTGCCTTCACCGTACTTTTCATTTAGATAATCGCAAACTTTACGCATAAATTCTTTCTTTTGGGTAAATTTTTTCATATCGTGGTCACGAATAATATAGCCGATTTTGGCATTGTCTACTGTGCCGTGAATTTCGTCGAGATGGAAAAAGCCCTCATAGTCTTGCGTGTATGCGGGTATCTGGTCGGGCGGAAGCATAGAATTTAGCTCCATTGCCACCAAAAGAGCGTTTAACATCTTGTTTTTTGAAAGTCCCGGGTGAATTGAAATGCCACGGATAGTAATATCAACGGATGCTGCGTTGAAGTTTTCGTATTCTATCTCGCCTACCGCTCCGCCGTCAATAGTGTAAGCAAAATCGCAGCCAAAGCCTTTTATGTCAAAAAAGTCCGCACCTCTGCCAACTTCTTCATCGGGCGTGAAAGCGATGCCGATTTCGCCGTGAACGATGCTTTTATCTGTAAGAAGTATTTGCGCAAGCTGCATTATTTCCGCAACGCCCGCTTTGTCGTCAGCGCCCAAAAGTGTGCTTCCGTCCGTACAAACAACCGTTTCGCCTTTGTGGTTAAGTAACGTTGGATATTCGGCTGGGTCGAGTTTATAGTTCTCGCTCATTTTGATAACGCCGCCGTCATAGTTACGGGTAATAACGGGTTTGATATTTGCGCCCGAAACGGCACATGAAGTGTCAACGTGCCCAATAAAACCAAGACGGGTTTTGCTTTGGCTTTTGTTTGCGGGTATTAGAGCGTAAACATAACCTCTTTCGTCCATACGCACGTTTTGCGCTCCCATTTTTTCAAGTTCACTAGCTAACATGGCGGAAAGATTTTTTTGTTTTTCCGAGCTTGGCACTGCTTCTTGGTCCGGCACGGATTCCGTGTCAACTGCAACATAACGTAAAAATTTGTCTAATGTTTTCATTTTGTTTAGTTTCCCCTTAGGTAATTTTATTTATTTCTGTTTTCGTCCAAATATGTAGAAATCAAATCCGCCGTATGCAATAATACGCAAAGCGGCTCTTTTTCGAAAGCTGCGGACATAGAATAGCTTCCGCCCCGCACTCTATCGTCAAAACCGCCCATATGCCAGTTTATTGCCATAGCTTCGCTGCGGGTAAGACGCATAAAACCGTTTATTATATACACTGATTTTTCGCCGTGTCCGTACGGCAAAATTTCTTTTATGGAAAAATACGGTTTTTCCATCCACTCGCCGTTTATTTTTGTGTTTCTTTTTTCTTCAACATAGTAATCAACCTTGCAAACATCGTGCAAAAGACCGCATATAGCGACGCTTTCGTGCGAAAAAACTTTTTCCCATTCGTCACCGTACTGACTCTCCATTATTTTTACAAGGCGTTTATATACGTTTACGCTATGCTCTGCAAGTCCGCCTTGATAGGCACAATGAAATTTTGCACTTGCGGGAGTAGTAAAGAAATCGCTTTTTGACAAGTAATCCAGTAGTTCTTTTGCACCCTCACGCTTTATGTAATCATTATAAATTTTTACAAATTCTTGGTTCATATCTTATCCTTATTCATTAGTTAATAATTCTTTCATATATTTTTATTTATTTATCGCTTTATTTAAAATTTCTTGATTTGTGTAGTCAAATAAGCTGTTTTATTCTTTTTTCAAAAATTTCTTCACCATTAGATGAAATTTCTCCCGTCGGAATAAATCCTACCTTTTCCCAAAAAATTCTGTTACCGCTCGATGTGGGCGTCAGCGATATTTTTTCATACCCGTGTTCAAATGAATATTTTTCCAGTTCATAATAAAGTGTTTTTCCATATCCTTGATTTCGAATATCTTTCGCCAAACAATATTCCATCAAAAAAACGTTTTTTTCGTCTTGTTTTTCAAAAAAACAGATAGCTTTAATTTTGCTATCAAACACTGTAAAAATCTCGATTTGTTCTTTTTTTACGTATTTAATAACTTCATTACGATATTTAGGACTCGTAAAATAATTTAATACGGATTTATCGGAAATGATTTCAGCAAAATATGCGTCAGCAAATTCCCACAAAGCCTTTACAAAAATTTGGTCTTCTATAACAACTTTTTTCCACTGCATAAATTCATTTTATCACTAAAAAATACTATTTGCAACAGTAAAAAACCGCTTTATTTTTGGATAAAGCGGTATAAAAAATTATTTATCAATACCGTATCGGTACGGCATTCTGCGTTTGTGTTCGCTGCGAGAGTGATATTTTTCTATTATCTCTTGTGATTTTTCGTTTGTTTTTCCCGTTTCTATATATTCATCAATTTCACGATATGTCACGCCCATTTCGCCTTCGTCAGTCTGCCCTTCAAACAACCCCGCACTGGGAGCTTTTGTAATCACGCTCTCGGGTGCGTCTAGGTAACGCAAAAATTCATAGATTTCCGTCACCGTCAAATCCGCAATAACGTCAAAATCATACGCTCCGTCGCCCCATTTTGTAAAATATCCCATAAAAGCTTCGCTTGCATTGCCCGTACCTGCCACAAGGCAGTTTTTACTTTGTGCTACCGCATAAAGCGTTGTCATTCTCAATCGGGGAGCTATATTTGTCAAGGCGGCTTCGCTTATGTCTGCGGATTTAGAAATATTTTGCGTAAGAGTTTTTTTAACATCGGTCAAATCGACTTCAATATAAGGTATATCAAATTTTTCACACACTTTTAATGCGTCAATTCTGTCTTGATTGTAATTGCTCTTACTGCCGCAAGGCATTATCACAGCCGTAATGTTTTTTGTTGCGAGCCGTGACAAAATGCCAACCAATGCGCAGTCTTTGCCGCCGCTGTTACCATATACGATACCGTCCGCTTTGGCTTCGCTAAGTCGGTTTTTTATAAACTCCACACGTTTATTTATCTCTATCTGCCAGTTTCGCATAAGTAATTTACTCCTTTTCGCTTACATCGATGGCGTTATCTTTCTCTTCTTTTGAAAGACCTTCGATTTCAGTGTCTGTTTGATTTTCATTATCGTGTTTCTCATTTTTAGTTTGCTCTTCCATTTCTTTTTCAAAACGCAGCTTTTCTCTCGCAATATCGGCATATTTTTTTGCATCGGGGAGAATGGCTATATAATAACCAATACTAAAAACAAAAGACAACAGCTTGCACAAAACTAGCATCACAGTGTTCAATATTGGTATCCAAGAAAACAAAGCGTACAAAACGAATGTCAAAAAATCAAGCGGTACCATTACAAAATACAGCGGTACACCGATTACAACACAAAGCGTTTTTAGTGCTACATAATACCATTTATTTGATGTGTAAGTAAAAATAGCTTTTATTCTGGATGAAAAATATTCCTGTAAGTGTTCTTTCATTGTTTCTCCTTATTAGTTAAAAAATAGCGTTTAATGTTACTAATTTTATAGAATCTGCCGAATTTAACGTAAATTTATCTTGTTTTTCGGTTTCTAAACGACTTTTTTATTCATACTCATTAGTCTTCTAAAAAAACACAACAATCGACAAAACGTTTTAACCCTTTTTTGAGTTGCGACATAGGACATGCAAGGTTAAATCTTACCCAACCGTCATAGTTTCGTCCGTATAATTTTCCGCCGTTGACGCTCACGCCGTATTTAGTAAGCTCCGCCCCAAGCTCTTCATCGGTTTTGCCGAGATACGTCATATCAATAAAAGCGAGGTAAGTCGAGTCCATTTCCGTGACTACGGCTTTTGGTAAATTCTGCTCTAAATATTTTTTGAGATATAGATAATTTTTTTCGATATGTTTATTTTGACGACGCATCCAGCCACTGCAACGGGTGTAAACGGTTTCGGCAGCAATGGGTCCCATCAGTGCGGGTTCGGCACAAAACATAGACATAATTTTGTCGTCATAAGCTTTTTTTAGTTCTATATCATTAAAGATAATATTGCTTGTGAAAAATCCTGCGATATTAAATGTTTTGCTCGGCGCATTGCACACAACCAAATTTTTGTATAAATCAAAGAACTTTCCGACAGAAGTGAATTTTGTGCCAAAAAGCATAACGTCGCAATGGATTTCATCGGAAATAAGCAAAACGTTGTGTTTTTTGCATAAAAGCACGATTTTTTTCACTTCGCTTTCGCTCCAGGTTTTGCCCACAGGATTGTGCGGACTGCATAGAATAAAAACTTTTGCGCCGTCGAGCTTGCGGTCAAGGTCGTCAAAATCTATGCCAAATTTTTTGCCGTCAAACACTAGGTCGCTACGTACTTCTTCATTATTATTGGCTTTGATGAGAAAAGGGAAAGCTGTATAAACAGGCTCCTGTATCACGACTTTATCACCAGGTTTGGAGTAAACACCGAGTATGACGTTCATTGCAAATACTGTGCCGGGCGAAACGGAAATTTGCTCAGGCATCACGTCGAATTCGTAATTTTCTTTTATCCAGTTTATTAATGTTGAGTCATAAGTCGGGCTTTTTATGCAGTAACCGAATGCTCCTTGCGCCACACGTTTATGCAAAGCAAGCCTTACGGCAAGCGGAGCTTTGTAAATCGCTGTCCGCCACCCCGAACGGCAAAGTATTGGGGAAGTTGTCCCATTTGTAACAGTTTGTGTTTTTTCTTTTTGCAGGAATATTAAACATTTTTTACTGTTGCTCCCGTTATTTTTTTATAATATGTATACAGTTTTTTCAGCTTAGATTTATTTATATTTTAAATTTTGCCAATTTCAATACTATTATGTTTTACTTGATTTTTGTTCAAATTCTAAATTTAAGATTTACTTTGTCTTTCCCGAATTTTCAATTCGTTTTATTGATATTTCTCGTAATTTTAAATTAGGGCTATCAACCCGCCGATAAGACAGTCCGATTGCAAATTTATCAAACGGTCATTTTGTTCAATTGAAAACTCAACTAAAAAAGTTTAACATATTTCAAGCTCAAAGTAAATAGATGTAAATGCCGTTTACGCCGTAAAAGTCCTTAAAAATTAAAACAAACAGATACCAAAATATTTTGACACAAACCGCATTTGGTGCTATACTAAGCAAGCAAAAATTCGGTCGAAATTTATATTTAAAAAAATATTTTCGAGGTGTAGCGCAGTTGGTAGCGCGCATGGGGCAAAAGCGAGCGCATCCTGTGGATGAAAGAGCGAAGCTTGATGCCCAATGAGAAAAGGAGTTCGGCAAAATTTAATGTGTCGAACGACTATTTCGAATTGAGGAACCATGCAAGCTAGTTTATACTTAAAAAATGTGACAGTGAAAAATTAAATACATCGAGGTGTAGCGCAGTTGGTAGCGCGCATGGTTCGGGACCATGAGGCCGCGAGTTCAAGTCTCGCCACTTCGACCACTCCATAGGGCTAAAAATTTAGCCCTTTTTCGTTAACTCCGTGGCTAGACTAACAACATCTGTGACGTTCAAGCTACGCTTCGCTTGCTTTCACTATTCCGGAGCTAAAGCTCCTTGCAAGTCTCGCCACTTCGACCACTCCATAGGGCTAAAAATTTAGCCCTTTTTCGTTAGCCTATTAAAGGTAAAATTTTTCATTTCTAGACGCTCCACAAAAAGCACATTTATTGTTTCATAAAATTAAGAGAGCGAAATAATAAAAAAGAGGTGGAAAAATATGAATGTAACAATTACCCCTATGACGTTAGAATTGATAAACGAGTTTTTTAAAAATTTCGTAACAGACCCGATTATATTTAAACAGAATGATCTATCAAATAATTATATTTATGATTACGAAAAAGTAAAAAAATATTATGCGGATTTATCTAATTCTACTGACAAAATAGAATTCGTAATAATATTTGACGATTCAGTCGCAGGCAGTGTCAAATTAAAACACATTTTGATAAAAGTTGTGAAATGGGTATGCATCTGACTAATGTATAAAAACAAAGGTATCGGCAGTATTGCGGAAAAGTTGGCTCTTGATTATGCTTTCAAGACATTAAAATGCAAAGTCATCTATGCGAATACGCTAGAGCAAAATACAAGGAGCCAGTGCGTTTTAGAAAAAAATGGATTTTGTTTTCTTCGCAATGAAGACGGTTATAAATGGTATATAATAGAACGACAAATCAAAGGTTAAGATTATTCGAAATTCCCGTTATTTGGTCAGCGAATAAGCTCTTAAAATTAGCACAACTATTGACGGTATTTGCGACTTTATTAATTTTTTAGTTAAACTTTCTAAACTTTCCATTTTTTGTAACTCATATTTTAATATTTAATAAAATTATATCAGCAATCAAAAAAATGTCAATATGCTTAAGCTTAATAACAAAAAAGCGGCGAGCAATAAAATATCATCAGCAAACACATACAGTAAAATGTTTCGCATAGACGATTTTTTTGCACAATTATTCAAAAAAATCCAGCGAGTCTTGCCTAAATTTATTTTTTATATTACAATTTTTAAAAAATATGTAACTTTTTGGCATGCCTCAGGATGTTATTTAGGAGGGAACAATGGAAGAATGGCGGGACTGGGATATTGGTCACATCATCGAAGAATATTCCGCTACAATCTATAAAATCGCTTTTACAAGACTAAAAAACCGACAGGATGCGGACGATGTTTTTCAAGACGTTTTTTTGAAATATGCGCTTGCAAATAAAAATTTTAACGACAGCGAGCATCTAAAAGCCTGGCTTATTCGTGTAACGATAAACTGCTGCAATAAAAAGTTTCACACAAAAAATTATTTACCTCTGGATTACTGCAATGAACCGTTTTACGAAAAATTTGATACTGAGAAAAAAACGATTTTTGACGGAATTATGAGTTTGTCCATTAAGCAGCGAACCGCTTTGTTTTTATTTTATTATGAAGACCATTCAATCAAGCAGATTTCGCAAGCAATGAACGTCTCTCAAAACAACGCAAAAATTATTTTGTTAAGGGCAAGAAATAAGCTTAAAGAAGTTTTGAAGAAAGATTTATTCTTGGAGAACGACGAAAATGAATAAGAAATATGAAAATTTATATAACGATATATTGCCATCCGAAGAACTGAAATCAGTTGTTATCAGTAAAGCCAAAAAAATTATTGAAAATAAAACAGTTTCAAGAAAAAAATTATTACCACAGTTGATATGGTGCGCTGCAACTTTTGCGACGGTAATTGTTTTTTCATTAGTTATGTTTTTGTCTGTACCGCGAATCATTACGCCAAATATAGCGGCTCAAAATGATTTTTATGAATATACCCCTTCCCAAGCAGATGTTTCGACGTTTTTTGTTTGTGACGTTTTTACTAAGAAAATTGATTACGAATTTATAAACGCAGCAAATTTGGCGATGAATGATTGTTCTCTTATATCATTAAGCGGCACTATCATTGAAAGTAACGTTTTTTTGACAGACAGCGACAAATACGGAATTATTGGCTTTATACAATACAAAATATCTGTCTCGGAAATTTACGACGTCTACAATTTTAAAAAAGTTTTACCCGTAGACTCTGTCATAACGTTGACACAATATTTATACAGACCCTCAGACTTGGTCAAATATATACCAAAAGATTCATTAGTGTGCGTAAAAGCATATACGGGAAACGATTTCAATCCAAAGGACGCCGTTTCCACCGCAATTGGGCTTACAAAAAGCTTTATTAGCTATACCATTGTTCAAACCCCCGACCAAAATATGCCATAAGGCAAATAAAAATATAAGGAAGTAAAAATTAATGAAAAAACTTATCGCTTTTGTGCTTGTAATGATTATGGCGCTTTCGCTTGTCGCATGCGCAGACGCAAAAAATCTTACCGACAGTCTTTCAGATATATATTCTGCGGCTATCGCTTCTACCGATATGGATGAAGACACAAAATCTCATTACAATCTTGCCGAGATGTATTCTATCGAATTTAACGCAGATTCAGAAAATTTGGGAGGATATTTGGGAAACAACAATTATGAATATTCCTTTGAATTTAAAGAAGGTTTATGTGTTATGTATAGTTTCGGCGGCGGATTTCAGCTTGTTTTGATAAGATTAAATTCCACTGCAAATGCCGATGAAATCGAAAACGAATTGAAAACAAATTTTGATAAAAACAAATGGGTATGTATGAGTGCGGAAGCGGTTGAAACAGCAAGAATAGGCGACGTTATTATTTTGGTTGCAGGAGGTACTGAAACAGTACAACAGATAATCGATGGATTTAACACGGCTTATAGTTCTTAATTACATAAATATTAATTATTATCCTTCCGATTTGGTGGTTATCCGTCGGAAGGGTATTGTTTAGCGGAGGAAACCTTTTTATGCTTTTTTCCAGCATAAATTTTTTATATTATTTTTTACCCGCAGTCATACTGATATATTTTTTAGTACCCAAAAAATTGAAAAATTTAGTGCTGCTTTTGGCTAGTTTGTTTTTCTATTTTTACGGTGAACCGATATATGTATTACTGATGATTTTTACTTGCTTGTCGGGATATATACACGGAATACTGATTGAAAAAGCAAAAAACACCAAATACGCCAAAGTGCCTTTGATTTCCTC
>DAOPIV010000008.1:0-21031 GCA_035399325.1 Clostridia bacterium
TAATGTTCAACATTTCAATAACGTAATTGTTGTCCATTAAAATTGCACCATCCTTCTTTTACCTTTCTTTTGTTGTCGAAAAAATTAGCCTTTTTAGCAAAAAGAAAGGGACGAAGCCCTTTCTTCTCGCAAAAAGTACTAAATTAGTCTTCTATTACGTTTACAATTGTTGTATCAGGGATTTCTCCACCTGTTGATGATACATTTACAACAACAGTGCCAGCAACCATTGCATTGTACAAAGTTGTGTATTCTTGTACTGTGAAAGATGCAAATCTCCAGCTAGCTGCATCTGTAGGCAGACCGACAGCGTCTTCATTTACACCAAGTGTAAATGTTTTGCCAGCACGGTTTGCGGGCCATTCTTGACCGTTATCATAATAAGCTGTCAAAGCTTGTACAGTTGTAACAGTCAAACCTTTCATAGCAGATGTGATAAAGGTATTGTTGCCTGTAGCTGCAAATTGGTCAACGTCAACGCCGATTACGTCTTTTCCTGCTTCAGCAGCAGCTGCGGTGATGCTCAAATAAATTCCGCCGCCGCAAGAGAAGATAACTTCAGTACCGGAAGTATACCAACCGCCTGCTTTTATTTTGATGTCATCGCTTGGGCCAAATGTTCCAACGTATGTGTATTTGATTTCGATATCGCCGGGTTCAAGTCCCAATTCTTCAGCTGCGTCTTCAGCGCCCTGTACATAACCGTGTCCAAAACGAACTACTGCGGGAACGTCCATACCGCCCATAAAGCCGAGCTTTCTATAGCCGTCCATAACAGCAGCGTAACCTGCTAAATATCCCGCTTGATCTTCTTTATAAAGAATACAATGAACGTTTGCTGATGTTTTGTAAGTAGGGAAGCCAGTTGACCAGTCATTGTCATTGGGTTCTCCGTCCAGGAACAAGAAATCAACATCAGGATATTCATCTTGCAAATTATAAATTGCATCTTGGAACATATAACCTGGGCATACGATTATTTTTGCGCCCTTGTTGATAGCTGTTTTGATAGTGTTCATACGAGCTTCTGTAGAGTCTTCAATAGGACGATAATAAGCGTATGTTACGCCGTTAGCTTCCGCATATTCTTTTACTCCGTTCCAAGCTCCTTCGTTGAATGATTTGTCATCTATATTGCCGACGTCTGTAATCAAAGCGATTTCATATGTCGAGCTGCAAGACGCAAAAACTCCCAAAGTTCCTATTGCCAGTACTAAAACCAGTAATAGACTAACGATTTTTTTCATAGTTTTACCTTTTTCCTCCATAAAATTTTTACATTTTTTGTAAAAATGCTACAACATAGTATAGCATATTTAAAAGGGCATTACAAGTGAAAATTTATCTTTGTTTTTCTTTTTTCGAAAAAACACTTGCCCTTTATTTTGCTCTTAAAAGCGGTTATGACTGACAAATTTAATTTGATTATCATACTGCTTAATATTGCTTATTATATTTTGTGCAATAAAAAAACAAAAAAACCGCTTGAGATGATATAAATATTTTATCAATAATTTTCCTTTCTTACTTCAAAATAGCTTTTCGGATGAGCGCAGCAAGGACATTGCTCGGGCGCAACTTTTGCAGTCAGAACAAAGCCGCAGTTGCGGCATACCCAAACAGTTGTTTCAGGCTTATTAAATACAGTATCAGTATTTACATTTTCAGCGAGTTTGCGGTATCTGGCTTCATGTTCTTTTTCCACCATTGCCACGAGTCTAAAACGTTTTGCCAAATCGCTAAATCCTTCTTCTTCCGCTTCGTCGGCAAATTTTGCGTACATCTCCGTCCATTCATACAGTTCGCCCGCCGCAGCATCAAGTAGATTTTTGTATGTATCGCCAATGCCGTGAAATTCTTTAAACCACAACTTTGCGTGTTCTTTCTCATTTAAAGCAGTCTCTGCAAAAATAGCGGAAATTTGCTCGTATCCGTCTTTTTTTGCTTGGGATGAAAAATAATCATATTTGTTTCTTGCCTGCGATTCTCCTGAAAAAGCTTCCATCAAATTTCGTTCCGTTTTACTTCCTTTCAAATTCATTTTTTTATCCCTACCTTATTTTTATTTTTTCATAAATTATAGTAAAATAGCGAGTTCTTGTCAATAGCAAGCAGTTTCCTCAAAAAAAACTCCCCTTTTTTGGAGAGTTTCTTGTATAGTATTTAGGTTAGATTTTACTATTTTTTTTCAGTTTTTATTAACTGGAGAATTTTTGTTTGTTTTAAAGCTTTTGTTTGCCAATAGAGTTGATGAATAAAATACTACTATTAATGATGTTCCGTTATGCACAAGCGCACCCCAAACAGGATTTAAAAGCCCGAGAGAACTAAGTATCACCGCAACAAAATTGACTGTCATGGCAAAAATTATATTGAGTTTTATAATGGACAATGTTTTTTTCGAAAGCTTTATAAGCCCATGAATTTTTTCAATTCTGTCATCCATTATCGCTATATCCGATACTTCCAGCGCCACGTCGCTGCCTATCGCACCCATTGTCACCGAACAATCCGCCGCAGCAAGTGCAGGCGCATCGTTGACACCGTCTCCAGCCATACAGACTTTTTTACCGAATTGACCGTACTCCTCTACTTTTTTCAATTTTTCTTCGGGGAGCATTGAGTGATAAAATTCGTCGATTCCGATTTCTTCTGACACCCTTTTTGCAGAGAAAGCATTATCGCCCGTCAACATAACAGATTTTATACTTTCGTTTTTTAGAGCCGTTACAGTTTGTGCTGCGGTTTCTCTTACAGTATCCGTCAAAGCAACTGCTCCGCAAAATTCATTTTCAACACTCATTCCTACCACGGTGTAACCCAGCCTCGACCATTCTTCAATTTTTTCATTTGACGTATGATTTTTGAAATAATCCAGTTTTGCAACAATTATTTTTTTGCCTTCCACAATCGCTTCCACACCCGAGCCTACAAGCGATTTGGTTTTTGATGCGGTAATTTTTTTATTTGAAAAATTGGTTATCGCTTTTGCCAAAGGATGTTCGGAATTTGATTCAGCTCCGCATAGATATGTTAAAAATTCATCTTTATCTATAAGAGAAAAATAATCCGTAACTTTGATTTGACCGGTAGTGAGCGTGCCTGTTTTGTCAAACACGAATATGTCAGTTTTGCCTATAGCCTCAAGAGCTTCACCGCTTTTTACCAAAATACCGTGAAAACTGGCGTTTCCTATTGCAGCCGCCACAGCAGTAGGCGCAGCCAAAGCCAAAGCGCAAGGGCAAAATACAACAAGTACCGTTACGCTTCTTACCAATGCTTCAGTCCAAGACACATTAAAACCAAAATATGCAATCGGAAATACTAAAACCGCTAGTAAAATAGCTATTGGAACTATTACACCAGCCCATTTGTCCGCAATACGCACAGCAGGCGCTTTTTTCTGTTCCGCTTGCTTCACAAGTTCCACCATTTTCGCCAAAGTAGTCTCTGTCGATGTTTTTGTAACTTTTATTTCCACTGCTCCGCTATTATTCCAAGTGCCTGCATATACTGTGTCGCCTGCAGTTTTATCAATGGGTTCGCTTTCGCCTGTGATAGCTGACTGGTTAACTGAAGTCAAGCCTTTTGCGACCACTCCGTCGACAGGTATCTGCTCATAAGGTTTTACCAAAACAATGTCGCCTATTTGGACAAAATTTATTGGCATTGATACAAATTTGTCTTGCATCAAAATATTAGCTGTTTTGGGTGCAAGGTTGATAAGTTTTTCAATTCCGCTTCGTGAGCGTTTTACCGTTAAATCTTCAATTAATCCACCCAACATCATCAAAAAAGCCACTTCGCCCGCCGCAAATAAATAATTTCCGTGAGAGGAGCTAGTTACTCCTGACCAATTCAAAATCTCTAAAACGACGCAAGCTACTAACGCAACGGTGATAAGTAAAGATGATTTTATTTTTTTGAATTTAAATAAATTTTCAAATGCCGCAACAGCCAAAGGAAAGCCGCACAGTATAACCGCAATCCAGCCCGTATTAAAGTAAACTAATATAGTATTGGTTCCAATAATTTTTCCCCACAGGAACGATAAAATCAACGCAACCAAAGAGACCGATAAAGCTATGATTTGATATTTTATCGTTTCATAGAAACGTTCTTTTTTATGTTCTATTTTACAACAAGTACTCATATGTATTCTCCTTTCATACCCCCACCCCTATGGGGTGGCTGTAATAATATATTAAGCCTCTTCCTATAACATGTCAAGTAATAAACAACAAATTTTGATATTGCTTCATATTTTTCTAAACTTATAATACTTAATATTTAAAAAAATTTGATTTCCATACAATCATTAAATTTATTTGCAAAAAATTATCTGGTCTGTAAATATTTGAACTTGCTTTTTCCCTTTAAAATCAAAAAAAATAAGCGCATTTTTGTACGCTTATCTTGCTAACTATATATTTTTTGTGGCGACAACATTTATGTTTGTATCCGCTATGTTGCTTACCACAATGTCGCCGATTTTCAATCTTTTTTCAACAATTATTGTTTTTAATTTTTGCATAACCGCAAATATTTTTTCTTTTGGTATTTCTCCGTCCGTTTTTACGGAAATAACGGGGCAATCCGCAAACACTGTTGCTACTGTCGATGTGAGTGAACGCATAGGATGCGATATTTCTTCCAAGGCAAATTTTTCGCCACGGGAGCATTTGTTGCCGCTTACCGCTTTGGTTTTTTCGTCAACTGAAAGAATACAACTATTCGGACAGACTATACAAATCAATTCTTTCATAAAACTCCCACCTCCAAATCGAATGAAATACCGTGGCAGTCGGAATATTCACTGATATTAAGTTTCAGTCTTTCCATTTCGGGCGGACGCAAATGTGAGTATCTTTTTGAGAAAATCGGCTTGTCATCAGCAAAAACCGTAAGCTTTGCGTTTTCAAACTCTTCCATTACACGAAAATAAAATACGGTTTCACCAAGCGGTGCATCAAGATTTATTTTTTGCGGAACGACATACAACAAATTTTTATTTTTTGTTACGTTCACCAAATTGCGTGTTTTTTGAGATTTGCATGCGTACAACCCTGCTGTTTCTCCGCTTTCGGAAACATAATCCGCCAAATCGCTTACGTGCAAAGCATTTCCGCAACTAAAAACATTGTCTGTCAAAGTCATCAAAGTTTGGTCCACTACCGCCCCTCTTGTGAAAGGACAAATTGGGACAGCAAGCTGTTTTGCTATTTCGTTTTCGGGTATAAGACCGACGGACAGTATAAGCGAATCACATTCCACAATCTCTTCAGTACCTTTTATCGGTTTCATTTTTTCATCGACTTCACTTATTTCCACAGCGTTGAGCCTGTCTATACCAAACACTTTTGTTACGGTATGCGATAGATGTAAAGGAATATCGTAATCATGCAAACACTGAACAACATTTCTTGTCAAGCCGCCAGGTGTGGGCTTTGCTTCATAGACACCCACGACTTTTGCACCTTCCAAAGTCAACCGTCTTGCCATAATCAGCCCTATATCACCGCTCCCCAAAATAACGCATTTACGAGTTGGCATAAGTCCTTGCAAATTTACGTAATTTTGCACCGTCCCAGCGGTCAGTACGCCTGCGGGATTCGCACCGTGAATACCTATTTGTTTGCTTGTGCGTTCTCTGCAACCTGTGGCAAGTATTATTTTTTTTGCTTCAATTTCTCCCGCACCCGTACGGTTTACAAACTGAATGACAAAATCCGAACTATGTTTTGTTATTTTTGTGACAAAAGTAAGCAAAAATTTTGTTACTTCGTATTTATTCAAGTTGTCGATTTCTTTTTGAGCGTATTCCGGTCCCGTCAGTTTTTGGTCGTAACGAATAACTCCAAAACCGTCATGTACGCATTGTTTCAAAATTCCGCCTAAAATAGCTTCACGCTCTATCAAAGCTACCTTTGCACCCTTTGCCGTCGCCGTCGAAGCAGCCGCAAGCCCCGCAGGTCCGCCTCCTATTACGGCTATATCAAAACGCTCTTTTCGCATTATTCTTCCCCTTTCGTTTTACCCAAAATAATTTTGCCGTCGCCTTTTTTAGCGATTTTACAATATTCTTTATTTCTTAATTCGGAAATTATTTTCAGCACTCTCGGCTGACAAAATCCGCCTTGACATCTGCCCATTCCTGCACGCACTCTTCTTTTTATTCCGTCAACGGTATCAACTTTTAAGGGCAAATTTAACGCATCAATAATCTCGCCTTTTGAAATTTCCTCGCATCTGCAAACGATTTCGCCGTAATCTGGATTTTTTTTAATAAGTTCGTCACGCTTATTTAAAGACAAACTTCTAAGCTCGGTAACGCCTTTTCGTTTTGGATTGAAATTTTGATTTTCTGTTACAGGCGAAGAATTTTGCAGATACTTTACTGCTAAATCCGCCACGTCTTGCGCAATAACGGGAGCAGCGCTGAGTCCCGGAGATTGAATTCCCGCCGCATGGACAAAGTTTTCCGTCTTTCTGCCCATCTGTATTACAAAATCTTCTTCATATGTAGAGGCTCTCACGCCTGTAAAATACGTTATTATGTCCGAGCCGTTTAGTTTTGGCAAAATATCCTGCTGACGATTTAGCACTGTATTTATGCTGTCTGCGGTTGTAAAAATTTCTTCTCTGTTTGGCGTTTCCACAGCATCGGGTCCGATAAGCAAATTTCCGTCGACTGTGTAAACTACACCGCCGCCTTTTGTATGTAGCTTTGCATTCTTTTTTGCGTTTCCATACATGCTTATACTCAAATTTCCGTACCGCTCGACACTGGCTTTATCCAAAATACTGTTTGTGCCACGCCTTGGGTGTATTGTATAAAATCTGTCATTAGCCATTTCGGCAATTTTGTCTGCGTAAACTCCTGCTGCGTTTATGACTACTTTGGGATAAACTTCGCCTCTGTTTGTTTTTACGGATACTATTTTTCCGTCCTTAACATTCATATCAGTAACGCAAGTATCAAGCCATATTTCGCCGCCGTTACTAACGGCGTTATCGGCGTAAGCGATTGTCATACCGTAAGGACAAACCGAACCGCCGCTTGGGTAATAGAAAGCAAATTTTGTTTTTGGGTTTATATTAGGCGAAAGCTCTTTGAGTTTTTTTCCGCTGATAAATTTCATTCCGTGTATGCCGTTATGTTTTGCACGTGATTTTAGCAATAAATATCCTATCAAAAATTTCCAAGACGAAAATGCTATGTATTGCCCCGTACGGATAAATTTGAAATCCAACTCTTCCGACAGCTTTTCATAAAGCGGATTTGCTCGCATTAAATATGCAAGTTTTTTACTTTTGCCGTGCAGGTCAATGCCTACGTGTATTGCACCGTCGTTTCTACCGCTTGCGCCGCAAGCCACGTCGCTTTCTTTTTCCACTAAGGCGACTTTTAGGTCATACCTTGTCAATTCCCGCAATATAGCACAACCGACTACCCCTCCGCCTATTACCAACACGTCAAGATTTCTTCCGTCGTATTTTTTATCATTTATTATGGATTGCTTTATTTTCGGTTCCACAAAATCTTTCAATTTTATATCGTTTAAAACGCCTATAAAATCTTGATTCACTGCCATTTGTCCAGCCGCAACTATATCATCCCAATTATTTAGTTCTCCGCACAGTCTTACACAACCGTCTTTTTCGGATACCTCAATTTTTGGATATTTTCTTTTTATTTTACGAGTGATTTTTTTTAGTTTTGACATAATCTACCTCAAGCAATATTTCTCTGGCTATATTCTATCACTATCTGTACTTTAATGCAATTATGTTTCGAAAATAAAAAGCCTTGCGTATTAGGTTACGCAAGGAAATTTTTGTAAATTTGTTTTTTTTGTATGAGATGTTTAGCGTTATTAAGCGTCGGTCATAATCCTGCGAAGCCAAAAACGCCAATGCCCACGACAGCCGATATACCGATAAGCACAAGCGGATTGAGCCGCTTCCCTTTTATTTTTACAAAACTTAGAGCCGCAAAAACTATTAGAAGTATCAGTGATACATAATCGAATCCGCCAAAAGTAGAATTTGCCAAATCATCAAGCTTTAGGTTTGGTAAAATCAATGTGAGCGTAACCATAACGAGAGCGGAAAACACAAGCCCGACTACAACAGGGCGAATTCCATACAATGCGCCTTGAATAAATTTGCTGCTTTTAAATTTTATAAAAACAGTGGAAACAATCGTTACGATGACAAGAGAAGGCAAAATAACGGCGGTAGTTGCGACAAAAGCCCCAAAAAACCCGAGTAATACTCCGCCTTGATTTATGCCCACATTCATACCGACGAATGTTGCCAAGTTTATCGCAAAAGGTCCCGGGGTAGCTTCCGACACAGCGAGCATATTCCAAAACAATTCTTCGGGAACATATACGCCGATGACTTGCTGTCTAACAAGCGGAAGCATTGCATAACCTCCGCCTATCGTAAATAATCCTATTTTAAAATACGTCCAAAAAAGCTGTAAAAAAATCATTTTTCGCTCCTTTGGTCATCATCTTCAACCTTACATACAATCATTTGTCTTTTGTCAATAAAATTTGTGTACAGCAATCCCAAAATAGCGCCTATAAGAATTATAAATATAACGTTGAAGTCCGTAAAAGACGCAACTATAAACGAACCGACGAGTAAAACAAAACAAAACGCCTTTTTGTCCATAAGATTAAACAGTGATATTATCGCACGGAATATTAGCACCGCAACACAAATCCTTACGCCCTTAAATGCAGCGGCTACATAAACGTTTGTCAAAAAAGCGTCCATAGCGAAATACAGTCCCGATATTATCAAAAAAGACGGTAGAGTCACGCCTATTGTTGCGATAATAGCCCCCAAAACACCCGCGGTTTTATATCCGACAAATGTTGCGGAATTTACCGCTATAACACCCGGTGTGGATTCTGCTATTACTACCATATCCATTATGTCTTCTCTACTGCACCAGTTACGCTTGTCCACGACTTCACGCTCGATTACGCTTATCATTGCGTATCCGCCGCCAAAAGTAAACAATCCTATTTTGAAAAAAACTCCGAAGAGCCGCCACAAAATATTTTTCATAAAATTATTATAGCATAGTAGAAAGTTTAGTAAAAGAAAAAATTAAGCTAAAAGAAAATTTGGAAGCAAAAAAGCTCCCCGAAGGGAGCTCTTTTGAAGGTAAAAGGGATTATTTAGCGTCGTCTTCCTTTTGGAAGTCCGTTGCTTGCGAGAATGTAAGCGTCATATTTGCTTTGTCTTGAGCGCTTTTTTCTTCTTCTGTGGGGTTTTTGCTGTTTGGAATAAGCAAGTTCAATAAAATTGCAACAAGCGTTGAGATTGCTATTGCGCTGATTTTTACAAATCCGCCGCCTGCTGTAGCGAAACCGATTTTTGTTACATTTCCGTCAATAGCGTATCCGCTCATTGCGCTGACAATATCGCCGCCAAGTTCGCATGCGCCAAGTCCAAGACCTACTGCAAGCGTAACTGAAACGACTATCATATTTTTGCTGTCGCCAAAGTCAACTCTGCCTTCAACCAAAGCTCTTAGACCGTTTGCCGCAATCATTCCAAACAAAACCATACAAGCTCCGCCGACTACTGCGCCGGGGATTGCTCTTAGGATTTCGCCGAAAGGAACGAATATTGCAAAGAATATTGCAAAGCATGCCGCAAGGAATATATTTCTTGGATTGTAGTTTTTCGTAATAGCTAACACTGCTGTATTTTCGCCGTAAGTCGTGTTTGCAGGTCCGCCTAACATAGCGCTGGCTATCGTTGCGACGCCGTCGCCCAATACCGTGCGGTGAAGTCCGGGGTTAATCATAAAGTCTTGTCCGCATACCGTGCTGTTTGCGCTTATATCTCCAAGGTGTTCCATAAATGTAACTACCGCTATAGGAACGATGGAAATAATAGCTGTGCCGAGTATCGAAGAGTCAAGAGTTCCCCATGCTCCCCAGAAACCCCAAATGTCTTTAGCTTGCTGGAAAATTACTATATCGCCTGAGAAATTGATGTTTACTAATCCCACACAAGCTCCGTATATGTAACCTGCCACAAAGCCGAACAGTATCGGGATGACTTTCATAAAACTCTTTGGTTTTGTAAATGCGTTTACGCCGATGATTGTCAATGCGGTGATCAAAGCCGTTGTCCATTCTTTCCAAGCTACAGATCCGTAAACAACATAGTTAGCTATAATATCATTCCAGAAAATACTTCCCGCAAGGTTCATACCGATGATGATAATAACGGGACCAACAACGATTGGAGGAAACAATTTTTTGACTTTTTCCGCACCCACGCTTTTGATGATTACAGAAAAAATAACATATACGACACCTGCCAAAACCAGTGCAATCATAGCCGCAAGAGCTTTTGTGTTGTAATCGTTAGATTGGCTGAAAATCGTAATCAAACCGGGCATAAATGCGAAACTGCTGCCCAAAAATACGGGTACTTGTCTTTTTGTCAAAAAATAAAAGATAATAGTGCCTACGCCTGCGCTCAGTAACGCCAGAGGTATATTCATACCCGTTACCAGAGGAACGGTGATTGTCGCTCCCAACATAGCGAACATATGCTGGAAACTAAGTACTACGTCTTTGCCTGTGAATTTTTTCACTTTTTGTTGTTCCATAAATTTCTCCTTTTATTTTTATTCTTTCGTGAATATAGCTACGTTCTGCTCGCCATCTGTTTTATAAAGCTTCACGTAAATAATCTCGTTTGTAGCTGTCGGTACACTTTTGCCGCAGTAATCCGCTCTTATCGGAAACTCTCTGTGACCTCGGTCAATAAGCACGGCAAGCTGAATTGTGCGAGGTCTGCCGATGTCAATGATAGCGTCCAGTGCAGCCCTTACCGTGCGTCCCGTGTAAATAACATCGTCTACCAAAACCAAATCTTTTCCGACTATGTCAAATGTTATGTCAGTAACGTTTAGCGCAGGATTTATGTTTGCAGAAGTCAAGTCATCTCTATACAAAGTTATGTCCAGTGCGCCGACAGGTATTTTTTTGCCTTCAAAATCGAAAATCTTTTCTTGTATTTTTTCAGCTAATGGCAATCCCCTTGTTTTTATGCCCACCAAGACTACATTCTCCACACCCTTGTTTCGCTCTATTATTTCGTGTGAAATCCTTGAAATTGCCCGTTCAACCGCTATTTCGTCCATTATTAAAGATTTGAATTTCAATGTTTTCACGCTCCTTGTTTTAAAAAAGTATAAAAAAAATTCTCACGACAGTATGCCGCAAGAAATATAGAAAAATCTATATTAAAAAAACCATCTTGTCGGCATCTCTGTACCGTCTTAAAGATTTACCGTGTTTGAGTATATAACATGCCTTTACTTTTGTCAATACTCTGGAAAGAAAAAAACCGCTGCAAAGCGGTTTTTTTCTAAAAATCTCTATTTAATAATTCGTAGTAAGTAGCGTCGTGGTCGGTAATAGTGAACCCGCCCTCATCGAAATCTACTTCTATTATTGAAACACCTCTTGTCATTATTTTACCGTATTCGTCCACTCTTAACGATTCGTTCCACATAATATCATCATTTTGTCCTATTAGTTTTGTAAACCAGTTTTCGGTTTGGAAAAATGGATATGTATGATAACCGCTGGCTCTGCCGTAACACAGATATATACCGTCGTAAAAACCCCTGAGCGTATTTACGTGATCATGACCGCAGAATATCGCTTCCGTAATACCCCCGTCTTTTATAGCCGCAAAAATATCGCTCTCGCTTCCGCTGGGTTTGTTTTCTCCAATATTTTCAGCACCGTAATAGACGCCTAAAGTGTAACCGTCATCCAAAACATCATTGCCGCTTTTGTCGTTTTCGAATATATATCCGCTTACGTCGCTTACGACACCGATTTGGCTCATATCAATGCCGTCAAGTACCGCTCTGTCTGTATCTATAGCGTAATAAAGCTTTGCAAATTCTATTGTGGGAATATGCCAAAACGCCGAAGATCTAATAAGCGGATTTACAGATTTCAATCCGTCCACAACCCAGTTGTACCAAGCTACCTGATCAGGTTTTATCCAAGAATAATCTTCTTTCGTTTCACCGTTGACTTCCACTGTTTCATACATATTTGAGTCAAGCATTATAAGGCTGTAAACATACTCATCGCCCCGTTTGACGTTAATGACAAAATTGCTTTCGCCGCTAATATTGGTGGGACCGCAATCAAATAAGCAATATTCGTATCCGCTTAGTAGTTTCCACAACGTATATTTGCTGCAATCAAACTCTGCATCGTGATTGCCGTAAGCAAGAGTCCAGTACTGTCCACGCTGTTCCATAAAATCGGCAAAATATTTGTATGCGTTATATGTGTCAATCGACAAAGTCAAATCACCTGTACACACTACTATATCAGGCTGTTCGATATTTAACGCATTTTCAATAAGCGTCATTGTCTTTGTGTCTTGGGTAAAAGAGCCGAATTTAATTTGCGGGTCGGCTAATTGCATAATTTTTACAGTGTCGCCTTCTATCGTTATGTATGGGTAATCTTCTATATCAAAAACATCGCTCTCGCTCCATTGTCCGTATGCGCCGTACTCTTCTTGCGTTTGAGAGTGAACAGAATATGCCAAAACGCAAGATACGCCAAATATTACAACTACGCCCAATACAGCCAAAAAGCTGATTAAACACCCTTTTTTTGACTTTTTATTTTGATTCATTACTTTTTCCCCCTAAATCTTAATTATGATAATACCACAATAAATTTGCTATTTCAATAGCGGTTTTTTGGTAAATTCGGGGGATACGCTTGATTTTTGTGTTTATATGCGGTAAATTGTATACGGCGACATAAAAAATAAAGATACAGGAGATATATATATGAGTAACCTTACAGTTTTCGACCATCCTTTGGTTCAACACAAAGTCGCTTTGCTCCGTGACAAAAACACAGGCACAAAACAATTTCGTGAGCTTGTCGAGGAACTTGCCATGCTTATGGCTTTTGAAGCATTCAAAGATATGCCTCTGCATCAAGTAACTGTTGATACTCCGCTTGAATCCGCAACCCAAAACGTAATCGATGAAAACTCCGTGGCAATAATACCTGTTTTGAGAGCGGGCTTGGGAATGGTATCGGGAGTTCATGCTTTGTTCCCCACAGCACGAGTAGGACATATCGGTCTTTATCGTGACCACGAAACGCTTGAACCGCACGAATATTATTGCAAACTTCCCGACAACATTTCAACTGAAAACGGAATAGCCGTCGTACTTGACCCGATGCTTGCAACTGGCGGAAGCGCAGTTGCGGCTATAGATATGCTAAAAAAACGGGGTGTCAAAAAAATTAAGCTGATGAATATCATCGCCGCCCCGGTAGGTATAAATGCCGTACAAAAAGCTCATCCCGATGTCCAAATTTACTGTGCCGCTGTAGACAGACAATTAAATGAGATTGGTTACATATTGCCGGGACTTGGCGACGCAGGCGACAGACTTTTCGGAACAAAATGATATTTTTTTACAAATTCAAGGTAGCAAAATAATAAAATTTTTTAGCGATATAGTTTTTTAAGTAAAATCCAAAATAGATATTTTAAAACAAAAAAGACGGGTTAAATAACCCGTCTTATTCTTTTTGTGATGCTGTATCTGGAATAATTTGCTGAGATTTTTCTTCGGTAGCAAAACGGTTTATTGCTCCTTTTGCGAGAACGTCTCCAACGGCATAATTTCCACTGTCTACTCCTACCAAATTTACATTTTTGACAGTGATATCTTTGTTTTTACCTACCATAGTATCGGAATAGTAACCTTCCACACCGCCTATTTGTACAATATCGCCCTCAACAACACCGTTGAGACTGCCATATTTAGAAAAAGTAGCGCTGTTTGTTCCGTCATAAACTTTGTCATCCGCACGCAACTCGTCCACTGTGACCTGTTTTGGCTTAATCGTTACGTTTATATCGCTGCTTCCGATTTTGTAATTTGCCGCATCCTTTCCAGTAAGCGTCAAATTGTAAAGCGAGTAATCTTTGCGCTCTCCAACATTTTTGTCGCTAAGATAAAGTCTGTCGCAATCGATTGAAACGTCATCGCCGTTTTTTACACCCAAAAGTTTAAATGAAGGATTTTCAACGACTGAACTGCCGTCATACTCTTTTACAATTTTACCATAAACAACAAGTTCACGTGGCACGATTTCTAAAATGCCTTCATTCACATTGACGTCGTACTCATCGTTTTCGTATTGATGAGATAATCTCGCTCTGTAAATACCTACATTCTTAGGCGTCGTTTCCGTCTCGTCCCCATACGCTGTGTAGTACACTTTTGCTTGGGGATAGTTGCTTATGCTGTCATTTTCCGAGAAGCCTTCCACATTGTAATTTTGCGCAGTTAATTTATCTCCGTAAATGGAAGTAGCATTATCTACGTTTACATTCAGAGCAGGCTTAGAAACAAATGAATCGCACTCACAAAATACCTTTCCGCCGGCAACGACACGCACTCTTTGGTAACCTATCGTATCCCCGCTAAGTTCGTATGTCAGTGAACCGTCTTCCGAATAGAGCTTTCTTTGCACTTCACGGTCTCCGACATACCAAACCACTTGGTCATAAGGCATAATCGTTGCATCGCCAATGTCATAAGTCAGTACGCTGGTTTTTCCGTAAGCAACGTTAGTTTCGCCCGTAATACTGCCTGATTGAGCCGTAGCCATGTTGCCGCTAGCTGTTACCACAATGATAAAAATAATAAAAGCGGCTATTAGTAAAAGCGCTACAACTCCGCCTGCGCCGATACCTTCCTTATCTTTCCGTTTTGCCGCTGTCGCCGCCGCCCCGCTATTGGGAACCGTCATCATCGGCGTTACCGTATTAGAATAAGTGGTATTCGGCGCCACATCCGGAAAAATAACATTTTCTTGAGGAATTTCCTCGTTGTAACCATTTTTTCTAACGTCACTGTCCGTCACGCTTTTTTTCGGCGCACTGCTTTTACGGGGCGGACTTGATCGTCTCGGCTTGGACTCTTTGTCGTCGTCATTTGATTTTGATTCCGATCTGCAATTCTTACTGTTTTTTGATCTGCAATTTTCTGTTTTTTTGGAATCGTTTCTAGTTGAATCGTTTCTGGTTGTTCTGTTTTCTGACATTTAAATCACCTCCCATCGCTAGTATGGGAGTTAAATAAAAAAATATTAGCCGTCAATCATAGACGGCTTTCAAACTTACCGAAAAAATATAACAAATATTCTTTTATGTATTGTATTTTGCTTTCATCGTCAGAGTCTTGCTGGACAATAAAAAACAGTCCATGCACAAAACTCGACGCTGCGGCAATATGAAAATCAGGGTTTTTAATTTTTCTATATATTGCAGGATACTGCTCTGCAATGAGTTTGTTTATGTTTTCAGAAACAGAATCGATAACTGCGTTTGTAAATTTTTCGTAATGCTCGACACTTCCTTTGGTGACTATTGAAAGCTCGTTGGCATATTCGTTAATAAATTCCACAATCATATGCGGAACTTTGTCAAAAGTGTCTGTAGTGAACATAAAAAGCATATCAACACGATTTTGAGCAGCGTTAATGACAGGATTTATCACCGCTAAATACAGTGTTTCTTTATTTGCAAAATAGCGATATACGTTGCCTAGCGACACTTTTGCGGTTTGTGCTATGTTGCGTATTGAAGCGTCAGAATACCCGAGTTTATAAAACTCGTCGACGGCGGAATCAACAATCCTCTCCCGTATTTCTTTTTTAAGATACTGCATCTCTTTCTCCTTGGTGTAAATATACCACATTCAGTACAAAAATTCAACAGTTTAAACGTTTTTCATTTATTATTTAGCATAAGCTAAAAAAAATTTAAAACAAAGTCACCCATAAAGGTGACATTGCCGCAGGGCTTTTAGTATGCGCACTCCAACAGCATTTTGTCTGCTATTAAAGCAATAAACTCGCCGTTCGTTGGTTTGTCGCTGTTTGAATATACACGGATTCCAAAAATAGAATTGATATTTTCTATTTTGCCCCTATTCCACGCTACCTCGATGGCGTGCCTTATTGCCCTTTCCACCTTTGACGGAGTGGTTAAAAAATGCTCCGCAATCGCAGGGTAAAGAGTTTTCGTTATACTGTTGATGATAGTCGGGGTGTCTACCGCAAGTTTTATGCCCTGTCTAAGATATTGGTACCCTTTTATGTGCGCAGGTATCCCCACAGAAATAAAAATGTTTGTTATTCTTTCGTCAAGCGTCCGACTGTTTTCGATTGAACGTGTTTGCCCGACTTTCCCAAGTTTTGACGGAGTAACGATACAGTTTAGCAAATGACTTGAAACTACGGGTTTGACAATGTACTGATTGATTCCCATTTGGTACGCCTTGCTCAGAAATACCTCCCCTTTAAGTTCGCTAACAACGATTATTCTCGGCGGATTTGCCGTCGTTTTAAGTTGTTCAATCAATAAATATCCGTCAAGCTTTGGTGTCAGAAGCTCCGTAACAACAATGTCTGCTTTGATTTTCTCCTGCATCTGAAACGCCTCTACTCCGCTGTCAACATTGTAAACGATTTCGCAGTCGGGACTCCGCAGAATTGGCTCCTCCAATTCTGCATTACAAACTAAACCTATTTTATGTTTCATACCACCTCTCCCAAGTATGAAAGTATTATAACATAGATTATTGTAAAATAATAGCTTTTTATAAAAAATATTTTACAAATATTGTTCAATATTGTCGATGTTTGTCGAAAGAAAAAATGCCAAAAAAGCCTTAGCGTAAGCTATTTGGCGAAAAATTTATCTATAAAATATAAAAAACGAAAATGTTAAAAGACAAGACTTAGTGCAATCAAAAACATTCCAGAAAAATAGAATGCGCTGTTTGCAATCAAAACCTTGTTTGTTTTGAATTTAAATAAATGTGCGCCAAGCAAATAATCGGAAACCATAAATAAAGCAACTCCGCAACCAAACACGGCTGTAAAAATACTTGCGCCGAATATTGCAAGCGCAATTCCAATTAAACCCGAAAGGGTCATTACTGCTATATAAATATTTAAAGGGACGGCATATTTGCCAAAAGTGCAAAATTTTGTGATTTGCAGAACAAGCAGTCCTCCGTAAACGACCGCAAAAACAGCAGCCGTAACCCATATAAAGCCTGCGTTGATTTGAGTGTTTGCGAGAATACTTGTTTGTGCCAAAATAATCGTCAAGTTTGATAAAAGGAAGAAAAACACACCGATACCAAACGTTTTTTTGAACAGCAACAGCAAGTCACCAAACCATGCAAAACAGCAGGCTAGCAAAATGAATATCTTATATTCAGCAGTGACGCCTTTTATTAATAGGGCTGCCACTGCCGCAATAATATATGTAGTTGCCAAAAAAATTTTCACAGTCACACGGACCGGAAATAGCTTTGGTTTTGTCTCTACATGGAAATATGTCACCAAAGCGACAGCATAAAAGCATGCTAATATAATGTGAAAAGTCATAATCTTCTAAAATAATATAGCATAATTTTTAATCTAGTGCAAGCTATTTTAAAATTTTCCTATTTTTTTTCTATGATGTCTTTTTATAAAAATTCTTACATTGCGATATGTACTCTTTTCCCTTGTATATATCAAAACTCATATCTTTTGCGTCAATGTTTTTTCTCCACAAAACTTGCGGAATCAAAAACTTGCAAAATCTATGATAATATGAAAATAATTGCGTTTGATTAAAAAACGCATGAATACAGTTAAAATTTGTCATACCCCCCCCTAAACGAGTTGACAGAATACAGTCATTGTGATAATATAAAAATACGAGTTGAGTCAAAAATATGACTCGCTTTTTTTGGTTGAATTTTCACCAAAAGACAAAAACAAAAAAATAATAACAGCAAATTTTCTTAAAAAATTAAATTTTTAAAAAGAAAAGTTGGGCAAAATACTGCTCTGCTTTTTCTTTTGCGAAAAAAAGGAGGAACTATGCCTATCGAAAAACAAAAAAACAACGCATTGCTTTTGTGCCTTAGCCTATCCGTCGTATGGGGATTGGGCTATATTCTCGTGCCTTTAGGACAGAGAGCGGGCGCAACGTCGTCGTTTTTATGTTTTTTGAGATTCGTTCTTTCGGGACTTATCTACGGCGCAATCTTTATTCGCAAAATAAAAATTAAAGCGAAAGATTTGCCCATCGGACTTTTGGCGGGAATGCTTTTGGCTGTAAGTTTCGCTTTGCAAGCGTACGGTCAGGAATACACAACGCCAAGCAACAGCGCGTTTTTGACGTCTATGACGACGGTTTTTCTGCCGTTTTTGACTTGGATATTTTTCCGCAAAAAACCGTCCGTACTGGTTTACGTTTCTTTGGCGGCGTACGTTGCGGGAGTATTTGTCCTTAGTTACAATGGAAGCTCGTTTGTTTTTAACCTTGGCGATATACTGATACTGACAAGCGCGCTGACTTTCGCTTTGCATTACATTACGGTAACTTACGCGTTGAAACGCACGGATTCGCAGACGTTCAACTTTTTGCAACTGACTACAGCGGGAATAGTTTTGGGCGTATTTTTCTTTGCGTATGAATTTAAAACCCAAATAGTTACGCCGATCGCGTGGGGAAGTTTTATCGTTCCACTGCTTGCTTTGGTGCTTTTTTCCACCGTATACGCTTACTCGGTACAGACGCACGCGCAAAAGCTTCTTCCGCCCTATCAAGTCTCGCTTGTATTGAGCCTTGAAAATGTTTTCGGCGCGGCATTCTCGGTTATATTCGGCTTTGAAGCGTTCAGAATAAATATGGTTTTCGGCGGCGCGCTTATGTTTGGCGCGGTAATACTTGCCCAAGTCGTTCCGTCGCTTATTAAACGCAAACAGAGCCAAGTCAAATTGCGCGCTATTTACACAAGCGGCGAACAAGCAAAAACCGTTAACGGAACTGTCGACAAACAAACGCCCGATCACAAAGCAGGCGCGTATCTAAAATAACAAAAAGTCTTAGAGCGTTTCAATAGCTATTACGATTGCAAAAAAACGAAATTTAATAGAAAGTTTGCAAATCAAAAATCTATAGACTTTATTCGCGTTAAAGAGTAACAAAGTTACAGATTTCCGCTCAACACAAATGGTATTTTGTTATTACAAAACACGAAATGTATTTTTTGACAAGTAAGAACTCAAAATAGATATAGAAACAATTTTTAGGTCATTTCATTTCCTTATATAGTTTCCCTTAAGAAACAAAAAAAGAACGGCATTTAATTATGTCGCTCTTTTTTTATTTTTTATTTGAGATATTATTAAAATCCGATTTCGTTTCTCGCTTCAATAAAAGCTTTTACGCATTTATCGATATCTTCGTGCGTGTGTCTTGCGGACATTTGAGTACGAATACGAGCTTTACCTTGCGGCACAACGGGATAATAAAATCCTACTACATATATGCCTTTTTCAAGCATTTTATCAGCGACTTTTTTCGCCAAAACAGCGTCGTAAAGCATTACGGGAACAATCGGGTGTCCTTCGCCCGCAAGGTCGAATCCTGCTTCGGTCATTTTCTTACGGAAATAATTCGCATTGTCCATAACCTTGTCTCTGAGTTCCGTGCTTTTTTGCAGCATATCCAATACTTTCAATGAAGCCGCAGCGATAGAAGGAGCAAGAGTATTGCTGAATAGATAAGGTCTTGAATGTTGTCTGAGTAAATCTATAATTTCTTTTCTGCCGCTTGTAAAGCCGCCGCTCGCGCCGCCAAGAGCCTTACCCAGCGTGCCTGTGATAATATCGACTCTTCCTACCACTCCGCAATGTTCCGCCGTACCTCTGCCCGTTTTGCCGACAAAGCCCGTGCTGTGGCTGTCGTCAACGCATACAAGCGCGTCGTATTTGTCCGCCAAATCGCAAATCCCTTTAAGGTTTGCGATAATTCCGTCCATTGAAAATACGCCGTCCGTGACGATAATTTTTTGTCTTACTTTGTCCGCGTCCGCTTGCTGTAGCTGCGCTTCCAAGTCCGCCATATCGTTGTTTTTGTAGCGGTATCTTTTTGCTTTTGACAGTCTGACGCCGTCGATAATGCTCGCGTGGTTAAGAGCGTCGGAAATAATAGCGTCTTCGTCGGTCGTAATGGTTTCAAACAAACCGCCGTTAGCGTCAAAACAACTGCTGTAAAGAATAGTGTCGTCAGTCGAAAGAAATTCGCTTATTTTTTGTTCGAGTTGTTTGTGTACTGACTGCGTTCCGCAAATAAAACGAACGCTGCTCATTCCGTAACCGTAGTTATCGTAACTGGCTTTTGCAGCGGCGATAACTTCGGGATTGTCGCAAAGACCAAGGTAGTTGTTTGCGCAAAAGTTGATAACGTGTTTTGCTTTAACTGTGTCGATAACGTTTGATTGCGGTGTGGTGATAACTCTCTCGTCTTTCCACAGTCCGTTATCTTTGATTTCCTGCAATTTTTGAGATATAATTTGTTTCGTTTTCTTATACATTTTACTTCTCCCAATTTAAAATAACTTTGCCGCAGCTGCCTTCGTTCATCAGAGCGAAACCTTTTTCATATTCACGGTAATCCAGTCTATGAGTGATAATTTTACTTATATCAAGTCCGCTCTGAAGCATTGCGGTCATCTTTACCCACGTTTCAAAAACTTTTCTTCCGTAAATACCTTTAATATTCAGAGCGTTGAAAACAACTGTGTCCCAATCTATAATCGTGCCTTTTTTCTGCATAGCGAGTAATGCGATATTGCCGCCGTTACTCATATTGCCGATAAGCTCGTTAAAAGCCTGTCCGCTTCCGCTCATTTCCAGTCCCACGCCAAAGCCTTCTGGAACGTCGATTTCACCGCGAATATCTTTTACTTGACGGCTAGCCGTATTAACGCAGATAAGAGACGGACAAACTTCTTTTGCCAGTTTTAATCTGAAATCTTTTATATCTGTAATAACAACGTTTCTTGCGCCGTTATGTTTGCATATAGCCGCCGCCATAATGCCGATAGAGCCCGCGCCCG
>DAOPIV010000009.1:0-20334 GCA_035399325.1 Clostridia bacterium
CACTATGAGGGTATGGAAAACAGTGACTACTACTATGTTTTTTACAAAGGTGGTTTTGGCTGGCTGGAAAAATCCACAACTGACATAACGACTGACAAACTCCACATATACGACACGACATACGATTTTATCGGCGAAGCAATAGCCACTGCATACATTTATTCTTTGCCCTACTATGACGACAACGGCACTTACGCCATTGAAAATGTCCCGAAAGGCACAGTATTTACCATCACTGACCGATACGAAAAACTTGCCGACAGTAATGCGGAATGGTTTTACGCTTCTTATGAAATTGACGGCATTACAAAATACGGTTTTATTAGACAATCCTTGATAACAAATCTTACCCTTGCACCCGAAACAAAAATCGAACGCTACACCGTGAACACCGACCTTACTAATCAGCTTGGTTTATACCAAGACATCGACCTAAGCGAACCCGTGACCGACGGCGAAGGCAACCCTGTAGTGTTGACGTCGGGGAAACAAGTAAGTGTTATTTCTATGGACGAAACGACGGCTTTTGTACAAGTTGACGTTGACGGAGTAAAATATTTTGGCTATATTGATGCTACAAAATTGATAAAGGACGGGCTGACAAACTACATCGCATTGGGTCTTGTGTTGGGCATTCTCGTAATTTTGGGCGTGGTGTTCTTTATACTTATGGCAAAACGCCGCAAAAAACAACCCGTTGCTGCGGAAGAACTTGACCCATTTGAAGAAGAAGTATTTAATAAATCCGATAAAAAATAAATAGGAAAATAAAAAAACGAATAACGCAAAACCGTCCGCACTAACAACGGACGGTTTTTTACGCTATCAAATATATTTTTTATAAAAATTATTTAAATTTAACTATAAAATAACTTATCAATAAATCCATATTTTTTTCAATTCAGCTAGTAATTTGATGCGTTATACTGGTCTGCCGAAGACGCTGCAACGACGTTTTCAAGATACTCGATGTTATCACCGACGGAAATTTTCGAAATACTTACTTCGTATGCTATTCGGTTTTCAACTACGCTGTCTGAGAGCCTTTTGGAATACGCACGGCTTTGAATCCGTCCATAAACCTGTACTTGCTCTCCCACCGAAAGATACTTCATGCTTCGCGCGTTTCTTCCCCACGCAATTGTGGGAATGTAGTCGCTTTTGTTGTAAGCACGGTTTACCGCAAGCAAGATGTCGCAAATTTCCCTATTGAAAGGCGTCGTCCTGAAAATCGGCGGTTTACAGACAAATCCGATGAGTTCAATGGTGTTGGTGTTTATCGTTTCATCAATCGGCATAATATCGATTGCAAAAACGGTAAGCATTAGTTTGCTGCGGTTTTCCATTATCTTGTTGTAACTTCGAAACTGCCCCACAACTGTCACCATTTGATCGACCGAAATGTCCGTAACCCCCAGTAGTTTTTCGGACAAAGTAACTGGTATAGTGTCATTCATATCAGAGAGGCGTTTGACTTCCAGCATTATTTGGTAAAATTTCTCTCCAAACACTTCATGACTGAATTGAATCTCACTTGTTACTTTTCCCGAAATTGTTGCACGGTTGTTACTTGTGTAGTTCATATACTTCCTCCCTCTCGCCTGACTAAACCTTTTTAGCCAGACGTTATTTACGTTTATTCAGTTTTTATTTGTTTACCGCAATGATTTATCACATAATTACTTCGGTAAATCAAATCCCCCACAGGACAAAAACTGAGCCCTTTTGCAATTAACGCCTCGATAACGACAGGCAAAGCCTGCACAATGTTATTGCTGTTATTGTGAAATAGTATTATAGAACCGCTTTCCGCTTTTTGTATGCGTGCGGCAATTTCCTTTGCAGACAACCCCTTCCAGTCAAGACTATCCACATCCCATTGAATAGCGTACAAATTCAAGTTTGTGCAAGCCGAAATCAGTTTGTTGTCATAGTCCCCAAAAGGCGGTCGAAAAACGGACACCGTGTTTCCCGTTAGTTCTTCTATCATTTTTACGCTTTGCGTAAGTTCTTCATTTATTTCGTCGACTGTAAGCTGACTCATTTTTGGATGTGTCATGCTGTGAGTACCAATCTCATGCCCCCGTTTAGCTATTTCTCTAACCAGCTCAGGGTGTGCTTCTATCCAAAATCCAACCAAAAAAAAGGTGACTTTGATGTTGTAACTGTCAAGTATATCAAGTATCGCCAAAGTTTTATCGCTTCCCCAAGCCGCATCAAAGGTCAGTGAAACAACTCTTCTTTCGGTTTCAACACAGTAGATAGGTCTGAGTTTGTTGTCAGCGTTGACTACGGCGGTGAGCGGATTACTAATAGCGACTGCTACCGAGCTAATGACAGCCATTATCAAAATCAGGATCTTCGTTGTGTTTTTAATTTTGTTGTATTTTAAATACATTTTAACACCTATGCTTTTACCGTCTCTTTATAGATAAGCAAAAAATTTGTCGGAATTTGTCGAATACATCTCAAACTTCATTTTTTCATCGTTTTTTTACCTATTTTATGCACAAAAAATGGTAAAATCACAAAAAAACTCCGAAAATTTTTCGGAGTTTTTTTGCTTTTTTTCGTAAATTTTTCGTTTTTCCCTAAAAAAGTTTTTAAACAAATAAATTTTAGTTACAGTTGTTAAAATTAAAACGATTAAATTTAGAGTGTTGAGTTTTAATTTTCAAATCGTATTACATCTGTGAGCGAGCAGCCTTTTTTGCGTGATTTCGGCGGCTTACCCTTGTGCGAGCGTGATTCGATGGTAATATCTTCGGAGTTAATGACAAATGTTGTAGCGGGGTCTATCAAGGCAATGTCATACGGTTCAGTTACATAATCGGAGTATATCACTGCATCGCCATTTTCACCTGTCAGATTGATTATTTTTACGCCCTTGCGATATCTTGAAGTTACTGGAATATCGGCGGCAATTACACGTTTTACAAAGGATTTATTCGTGATGACAATAATCTCGCCTTCGCTTTCGATTTGTCCCATAAACACAACGTTGTCAAATTCCGCCAGATTCACGCCTTTAACACCGCTTGCCACTCTGCCCTGAACAGGAATTTCATTGTTGTCAAAACATAAACACATACCTTTTTCAGTCACGGCAAGCGTCATAGTGTCAGGACGCAATTCCTCAACATTTATGACTTCATCGTCTTCTTTGCATTTGTAACCGTTGAAAGCGGTTTTTAGCAATCCATACTCGCTCCAAGGCGAGCGTTTTACCATGCCTTGTCGGGTATAAATCAGCACATCACCTTTGGGCATATCGTCATCTGGCAAAATAAATGCTTTTACTGCTCTTTCGTCTTTTTCCACATTCTTTTCACCAAAAATGCTTTCGAGTGAAAATCCTTTGTCGTGATATTTTCCTTCGCCTATTTTGCCGACTTCCGTTTGGAAACAGTTCCCCTTGTCCGAGAAAATCATTATTTTTTGGTCGGTTTTCACAGAGAGAGTTTGCGTATAAATATCGTAAAAACCGCTTCTGTCGGTAGCGTCTCGTCCGCTCATATTGAAATTTTTGGTTGGAACGTTTTTTACCGAGCCGTCATAAGCAATGGTAAAAAATACGTTTTCAATAGGTTTTTCGTCAGTTTCGCTAAAAACTTGTATGTCTTCTTGCGTTTCGGCAATATCGCTTAATCTTGGTCTTTTGTATTGGCGTTTGATTGCAGACATTTCTTCTTTTAACACACGCATCAACACGGCTTTGCTGCTCAAAATTTCTCTGTATTCTTTTATCTTCTTTTCAAGTTCAGCTTTTTCGTTCAATAGCTTTTCGATTTCGAGTTTTGTAAGTCTTGCAAGCCTTAAATCCAATATCGCTTGCGCTTGCTTATCGGATAAATCAAATCTTATTCTGAGTTTTTGCTTTGCATCTGTTGTATTTGCAGCAGCTTTAATGATTTTTATCACTTCGTCAATATTGCTTACAGCAATAACAAGCCCTTCCAAAATATGGATTCGCTCTTCGGCTTCATTCAGCAAAAACTTTGTTCGGTTTGTTATTATATGTTCCTGATATTTTGTGTAGTAAGAAATAATTTTCATCAGCCCCATTAACTGAGGTTTTCCGTCGGCAATGGCGACCATATTAAGCCCGAAGGAAATTTGCAAATCGGTGTATTTGAAAAGGAGTTCCAAAACTTCCTTGGCGTTCGTTTCTTTTTTTAACTTAATAACTCCACGCATACCTTCGTTGTCAGATTCGTCAACAATTTCGCTGATACATCCAAACATTTCTTTTTTGTTTTCGCGCAGATTTAATACTTCTTGCAAAAGTCTGCTTTTATTAACTTGATACGGAAGCTCGGTAAACACAATTTGCTCACGGTCACTGCCAAAACTTTCGATATGCACTTTTGCTCTAATATAAATTTTGCCTTTGCCCGTTTCGTACGCAAGCATTAGTCCATCGCCTGCTATGATATGTCCGCCCGTTGGAAAATCAGGACCTTTGATGATTTTCATCATTTTGTCTAACGTTATTTTCGGGTTGTCTATATATGCGGCGACACCGTCGATAACTTCACCAAGATTATGAGGCGGTATGTTTGTAGCCAAGCCCACCGCAATACCCGTTGCTCCGTTTACTAATAAATTTGGGTACCTACCGGGTAACATATCGGGTTCTTTGGTCGTATCGTCAAAGTTTCTTGACCAAGAAACGGTGTCCTTTTCAATGTCTGCAATAAGTTCCAATGCAAGCGGAGCGAGCTTCGCTTCTGTGTAACGCATAGCCGCCGCAGGGTCGCCGTCTATTGAACCAAAGTTACCTTGTCCGTCAACGAGCGGCATATTTACGTTGAAAGGCTGGGCAAGCCGTACCATTGCGTCATAAACAGAGCTGTCGCCGTGCGGATGATATTTACCCAAACATTCGCCCACTATACGTGCGGATTTTTTGTAAGGCTTTTCAGGCGTTATGCCCATATCGTACATAGCGTAAAGAATACGTCTTTGCACTGGTTTGAGTCCGTCTTCCACTCTCGGCAAGGCTCTATCCATAATAACGTATTCCGCATACGGCATCATAGAGTTGTGCATTACTGACTCAAGGTCGCTAAGTATCAAGGTACTGCCGTCGGCTAATTTATTTTCCTCTTCGGGTATGTTTTCAATATCAATCTGTTTCATTTTGCTCCCCTTCTAACCCAAATAGTTGTCAACCGTCTTATCGGTGTCTTTATTAAAATCGGCGTGTTCAATGATATAATTTTTTCTCGCTTCCACTTGGTCGCCCATAAGCATGGTTATCATTCGATCGGCTTCGGCGGCGTCGTCAAGCGTTACACGCAACAGTTTTCTGGATTTTGGCGACATTGTCGTATCTTTCAGCTGGTCGGCATTCATTTCCCCCAAACCTTTGTATCTTTGAAGTTCCGCATTGCGTCCCAACTCATTCATCACGACAGAAAGTTCGTTGTCGTCATAAGCGTAGAGTATTTTATCTTTTTTGCTTACTTTATAAAGCGGTGGCAATCCAATATAAACGTGCCCTTCGGTAATAAGCTCTTTCATATATCGGAAGAAAAACGTCAGCAATATCGCTCTTATGTGCGCTCCGTCTTGGTCGGCATCGGACAAAATAATAACTTTGTCGTATTTAAGGCTTGTCATATCAAAATCTTCACCTATGCTCGTGTCAAGCGCAGAGATAATGGTGCGGATTTCCTCGTTTGCCAAAACTTGATCAACACGTTTGCGTTCAGAATTAAGCGGCTTGCCCCTTAGCGGCAAGATAGCTTGGAAACGGCGGTTTCTCGCTTGTTTTGCAGTACCGCCTGCCGAGTCTCCTTCCACGATAAAAAGCTCGTTTTGCGAGTAGTCTCTCCCTGTGCAGCTCGCAAGTTTTCCAACAAGCGTTGCGTTTGTTATCGTGTTTTTTGTACGGGCAAGTTCTTTTGCGTTACGGGCTGCTATTCTCACTTTTGCCGATGCGATAGATTTTTTTATCACTATTTCACTGGTTTTTGTATCGCTGTCAAGTAATTTTGAAAGCAAATCCGACACGAGTTGTTCGCTTGCGGCTTTTGCTTCAATGTTTCCCAGTTTTGTTTTTGTTTGTCCCTCAAACTGTACGTTTGCCATTTTTACAGACAAAACCGCCGTTATGCCTTCACGATAATCCTCGCCCATAAGGTTTTCATCTTTGTCTTTCAAAAAACCTTTCTTTCTGGCATAATCGTTCATTACTTTTGTTAGTGCCGTTTTGAATCCCGTTTCGTGAGTACCGCCCTCGGATGTGGGAATATTATTGACATACGAAAAAACATTTTCGGAATAACTGTTGGTGTATTGAATAGCAAATTCCAGTTTCATTATGTCGTTTTCAGCCGCTCCATAAATGGGCGTGAGATGAATGGGAATTTTGTTTTCATTCAGGCTTTTTACAAAATCTATAAGTCCGCCGTCGTATTTATATGTGCGTTTCCAAATATCGTTAGTCTCTTCTTCTGTTATTCTTTCGTCAGTTAATATAAACTCCGTGCCTTTGTTCAAAAAAGCAAGCTCCCTGATTCTGCGGGCTACGGTTTCAAGATTCATTGAAATGCAGTTTTTGCCAAACACAGTCTCGTCCGCCAAAAAAGTAACAGATGTTCCCGTTTCGGAAGTTTCTTCTATCTTTTTAAGCGGTTCAACAGGCACGCCGCTTTTTACTTTTTTACCGCCTTCGGGCATATACGAATGAAATTTTTGATAATATTTCCATCCGTCCTTACACACATATACTTCCAGCCAAGCAGACAATGCGTTTGTGACAGACGCTCCAACACCATGCAAACCGCCGGAATATGAGTAATTTTTTGTACTGAATTTTCCGCCTGCATGAAGCTGTGTATACACGACTTCCACAGCGCTGACTTTTAGATGCGGATGAATGTCAACGGGAATCCCTCTGCCGTTGTCGGTGACAGTCACACTCTCGTCCGAATGAATGGTAACGGTAATTTTATCCGCAAACCCGTTTGCCGCCTCATCCACAGCATTATCTACTATTTCCCAAAGCAAGTGATGAAGTCCTTTTGCGCCTGTTGTACCGATATACATACCGGGACGCATTCTCACAGCATCCAGCCCTTCAAGCACTTGAATGTCTTTCGCCAAATATTCGTTGCCGCTTTTTGTAGTCATACTCTTTTTGTCCGCTCCTTATTTAGCAATATCTTATTGATTTATTGTAACACATTTCATCTCTTATTGCAATACAAACACTGAGTAAATATACAATATTTTTTGCAAAATTGTTTATAAAACTCTTAAAATATAAAAATATTGCATATGTATTCATAATTACGTATAATTATAAAATATGACCGCATAATTATTCGTTTAACAAATTATTGTCTTGAATTATAGAATTTAACCTTAGATGAATGTGCTAGCAAAAAAAATTATTTTTTGTTTTCTTTACAGTTTACCTAAAAAAATCTAAGAAATCAGACATATTTTTATGACAAAAAAATAAAGTCCGTAATAAAACGGACTTTTAGATAGTGCGATATGAAAATTATTTTATTCCGAGATATTTCAAATATTTTTTCCGTTTAATAACTGCATATAATACGAAACCAATACTTACAACGATAATCAGAGCAAAAATAAATATTGCGCAGTTTAGGAAAAATCTTTCGGGCAAAATATTTATAACTTGGTCGGTGTACGGTGAAAAATAAAAATTCGTCTTACCTGGGAAGAAGATTTTGTGAAAAACCAAAAAGAGAGTATCGAAGTCCAGTGCGGCATAAATTCCTATAAAGGAATATATACCAAGCCCCAGTATACCTGCAAAAAACGATGGAGAATAGCCTTTTGGCTTAATAAGCCCTATCACTCTTGTTTTATCTAAAATCGTAAGCGTGACTGCTATCGTAATACTGACAATAAATACCCAAAGGTTTAAATCAAACAACCTTTTACAGTCTTCAAAATGACTTGCTCCGTCTTCTGAAAAGGCTAATTCGCCTGCGGAAAACTCTCCGCCGTAGATGCAAAAATCTATCACATCGTCATATGCGTCTACTATTTGCTCTCTTGTGTAGCCCGTATTTGCTTCGATATTGAGCGTGTCAATTTGAACGTAATAAAAATAACGAAAATACAGCACCAAATTAGCTGCAAAACTAAGCGTTGCAAAAAGCGACAATATCATCAGTCCTGTAAAAATTTTATTCAAAACTCTCATTTTTTCTCCATTATAGATACGGCTATTAGTACCTGACTTGGCAGATAAAAAGCCCACATCGCTACATCTACAAAATCATTCAGCCAATTCGGCAAAGAAATCCCAGATACATTGGTTATATTATTAAGTCCCACGCAAATATCGCACAGGGTTAGCAGCATGAGACCTATTGCAAATGTCAATCCTGTTTTTGATGCAAAAAAACAGCTTTCGCCTAAATTCACAACCAAATTTACAAAATAATATATCACAAAACAAACCAGCCAAGAAAAACCAAGCCACTCCCACGCAAATATCAGTAATGAAGTAATCAAAACTGTGCGCAGAATAACAGTCTTTGCGATATGTTTTTTGTCAAAGTGCAAATATACGGCATAAGCGGTCTGTGCGACGGCAAAAAACGCAACCCCTACCGCATAAAAATTGTCCAAAACAAGTAAGAACAAATCGGCTATGACAGTCAAAAACAAAGCGATGTTTATGACTAAGCGTTTGTCGATTTTTTTGTCAAAAACCAAATAAGTCAAGGACGCCAAAAAACATAAAATTATTGACGCATATTTAATCGGCGTGGAATCGTATGCAGTAAAAATGTCTATCGTTAAAAACAAAACATACAAACCCGCTTCAATAGATATAAACCAAGCTATTGTTTTGGATTTTGACATTCTTTCCTCGTTTAAGGTTATTTATGTATTTGTTATTACGCTTTTTGACGGAATTTATCCAAAAATTTTACCGCATCCACATAAACTTCTTTTTTGTTAATTTCATTAAGCATTTCGTGGCGTCCCTCGGGATAAAGTTTCATTGTAACGTCTTTTACTCCGACTTTTTTGTAAAACTCATATAGTTTTTTTACGCCTTTTCCGTATTCTCCAACAGGGTCGCCTTCACCGCTAAACATATAAATGGGACGGTTCACATTTATATCCGCAACAGCGTCACGCTTGTAAATAGTTTTTAGCCCTCTCATAAAAGATGCGTAAAAACTGTTTGACGCCAAATATCCGCAAGCAGGATCGGCGTTGTATTTGTCCACTTCGGCTTTATCACGGTTTAGCCAGCTGTTTGTGCCGGGATATTTTTTTTCGTATGCCTTAAAAGACATATCAGCCATAAGTTTGCCCGCGCCTTTCGGGTCTTTTTTTGCTTTGCCTGCGCTTATGATTGCACCCGCTTTGGCAAGCAGATTGTTCATGTAACAGCTTCCCGAAAGTACAAAAGCAACAGGGATAGGGTTAACTTCCATTAGCCTTTGGCTCAAAAAACTGCCGTAACTGTGTCCAAACAAAACTATTGGCAGAGAATATTTGTCACGCAAATATTCGCTCAGCCGCATTTGGTCGGCAATATTATTTTCCCACATATCGCCGTCGTCATAGCCGTAACTTTCGGGAGTACAAGACAGACCGTGTCCCCTCTGGTCGTTCATAGCCAGGATTATTCCGTTTTTGTTTAAATATTTTGCAAAATCGTCGTATCTTGCGCTATGTTCGCACATACCATGAACAAGCTGCACAACCAGTGTCGGCTTCTCAATTTTGTCCCATACAAAAAGTGTCACTTCTTTGTCGTGCATCGCCAATTTTATTTTTTCCATTTTTTTTAGTTCCTCCCATTGTTTTTTTAAAAAAAATTGTTTTTAAAAAGATTTATATTCATTTGCTGTTTTTTATAAAACGTAAAATTTTGTTTTATATTGATTTATATGTATCAAAAGAAAGTTAATATGTGATCAAAATTATAACATATCGGCTTCTGCTGTTGTAGAGCGATAAAGTTTTTGTCTACTCCGCCCAGTCCAAACAACGCAAAACCGCTCTTTTCCAATCAGTATAAAGTTTTTCCGCTTTTTCTGTTTGCATTAAAGGTGAAAAATCTTTGCCTATTTGCCATTTATTGCTTATTTCATCAAGATTTTTCCATACTCCGAGCCCCAATCCGCACAAAAATACCGCTCCAAGTACCGTTGTTTCGGTTGATATGGGACGTTTTAGTTTTACGCCAAGTATATCTGACTGAAACTGCATAAGGAAATCGTTTTTGGAAACCCCGCCGTCAACAGCAAGACTGTTGAGTTTTAGCTCTGCGTCTTTTTCCATATTTATAAGCACGTCTTTGGTAGAATACGCCATACTTTCCAGCGTCGCACGAATGATATGTGCTTTTGTAGTCCCACGGGTTATGCCAATGATAATCCCACGTGCGTCTTGATTCCAGTATGGTGCGCCAAGCCCCGTAAAAGCGGGAACTACATACACTCCGTCAGTGCCTTGGCTGCCGTCACAGTTTTTTGCTTCTTTCGCCCATTTTTCACTTTCCGAGCTTTCTTTGAAAAAGTCCATTTTATCTCTCATCCACTGTACGGTACTGCCAGCATTAAAAATACTGCCTTCGAGAGCATATGTTGTTTTTCCCTTCACTCGCCAAGCCACAGTAGTGAGCAAGTTATTTTTACTTATTTTTGGGACATTGCCCGTGTTCATCAATATAAAACAGCCCGTGCCGTACGTATTCTTTGCGCACCCCGCACTAAAACATGCTTGACCAAATAATGCCGACTGCTGGTCTCCCGCTATTCCGCAGATAGGCAACGGAAGTTTTAACAATTCCGCATTACCGACAACAGTATCGCTATCCACGACTTTTGGTAAAATGTTTTTTGGAATATCGAAAAAACCTAATAGCTCGTCATCCCAATCCATTGTGTTAATGTTGTAAAGCATTGTGCGGCTTGCGTTGGTAGGGTCGGTTACATGCACTTTGCCTTGAGTAAGTTTATAAATAATCCAAGTATCGATTGTACCGCAAAGAAGCTCGCCTTTTTTAGCTTTTTGTCTTGCCCCTTTCACATTATCCAAAATCCACTTAATTTTGCTTGCGGAAAAATATGCGTCTATGACAAGCCCCGTTTTGCTTTGTATTTTCGTTACAAGGTCGGCGTCTTTTTTTATTTCGTCGCAAAAATCAGCGGTTCGTCTGCACTGCCATACGATAGCGTTGTATATCGGTTTGCCTGTTTTTTTGTCCCACAAAACCACCGTTTCACGCTGATTTGTAATGCCTATTCCGTATATTTCTTTTAGCTTTACACCGCTTGCCGCAATGGTTTCATTTAACGCTGCGTATTGAGCCGCCCATACCGTATTGGCGTCTTGTTCTACCCAGCCTGCACAAGGAAAAATCAAATCGAATTCTTGTGACGCAATATGCGCTATTTTGTTTTGTAATGTATCATAAAGTACGCAGCGTGCGCTTGTTGTGCCTTCGTCCAAAGCTAAAATATATCTTTTCATTTTTCCCCCGAAACTTAGTAAGCTATTATTTTTTAAAGTGTATTTTCTAAAAAATCAATCATTGTTTTTTAAAGAAATATGATTGATTAGATATTGCTAAACGAAACTTATTTCGCAAGTTTTGGTTGCATAACCGCTTTTATAGCAAATATCAAGCAAGCTATGTCGCAAGTTTTGATTGTGTTTTGCTCTATATTTCTAAATCTTTTATTGAATTTAAAATATGGTCAATCTTCATATCGCTGTTTTCATAATCTGTTAGCGTTGTTTCACCCGACAAAACCAAAACCGAACAAAAGCTGTTGTTTATCGCAAACATCATATCGGTATAAAGTCTGTCGCCTACCATTGCTATTTGGTTTGGAGTAAGCCCGAATTTTTCCGCCACCGCTTCAGCCATAACAGCGTACGGTTTACCGCAGTTAAGTTCGGGCAGTTTTCCGCAGCTTTTTTCTATTAAAGCAATCAGACTTCCCACGTCAGGGACATAAACAGGCGATGCAGGACAATTTATATCTGCATGAGTAACCATATATTTTGCACCCTGTGCGATAAAAGTGACGGCCTTTGCCAGCTTTTCGTAAGTAAGCTCGGTGTCATACGCTACCAATACAATATCGGGTTTGGTTTGAGTAAGAGTAATTCCGCTTTCGCAAAACTGTTTTTGGAGTTTTTGAGTACCTAAAAGGTAAACGCTCTTATTAGGTTCATATTTTTTTAAGTATCGAATAGCGGAATCGCCCGACGTGTAAATTTGGTCGGTATTTATATTTATATCAAGCTTGCTGAGTTTTGAAATATATTCGTTTTTATCTCGGCTGCTGTTATTGGTTAAAAAACAAAATTTTTTGCCTTTTTTTACGATTTCTTCTATTTTTTCTTTTGCCCCGTCAATAAGGCGATTTTCAACGTAAACAGTCCCGTCCATATCCAGTAAATACAATTCGATTTCGTTCATATCCTCTATTTTACTACTTGCTTTCAATCATTGTCAATACGCAAACAAAAAAGCAATGTTATTCCGTAATTTTTCAAAACCCCTTCATATACTAGATATATGAAACCTTTTACAGTTGTTTTTACTGGCGGCGGAAGCGGCGGACATGTTATACCAAATTTTGCCCTTATCGATTATCTCAAAAAAATATGTCCGAATTTAGAGATACATTATATCGGCTCTAGCGGAATCGAAAAAACTTTGGTGACTTTTGAAAAAGCAATTTTTCATGAGATTACAGCACGGGGGTTTATTAGGGAAAAAAGTAAATTTTTTAAAAATTTTGCCGTGCCTTTTAGTTTTATTAAGAGCGTTAACCAAAGCGTAGATATATTAAAAAATATCCGCCCTGACGTTGTTTTTTCCAAAGGCGGTTATGTAGCGTTGCCTGTCGTTGCGGCTGCAAAAAAACTTGGCATACGCTCTATCATACACGAAAGCGATATGAGTGTCGGTCTTGCGAACAAAATTTCAAAAATTTATGCCGACGTTTGTCTGTCATCTTTTCCTTTATCAGACAAAAAATTTATATCTGTAGGCTCGCCTCTAAATCAAAAAATTTATGACATAGACAGGACGAAGGCAAAAAATTATTTCAATCTCGACAGTTCGAAAAAAACACTGTTGGTGACGGGCGGAAGTTTGGGTGCGGAATTTTTAAATGAATTTGTAAAGACAAATTTCGAAAATCTCACGAAAAAATTTAACTTGATTGTGATTTGCGGAAAAGGCAAAAAACTGAATATCAAAAACAACAAAAATTTTTATCAGACGGAATATACCGTTGATATGCCGTTGTTTTATGCCGCCGCCGATTTATGCTTAACTCGGGGAGGTAGCAATACACTTTGCGAACTTTCCGTTTTGGGGATACCATTTGTCTGCGTGCCGCTTTTGCGTTCCAGTAGAGGCGAGCAAAAACAAAACGCCGAATATTTTTCGGCGAAAGGACACGGGGCAATATTGAATGAAAAAAATCTTGATATAAAAAATTTTTTATCGCTGTCGTCATTTTTGAAATCAAAGCCTGATACTTCTTTTGACGGCACAAAATTAATTTGCGAATATATACTGGGTAAATAAATTATTTTTATAAAACAAGTTTAACCAATAAAAGTCTTCAAAAAAATATCATAATTTATCGTGCAATATTTTTACCGCCGACAAACATTTTTTCCACAAAATCAGGGCGATTGATTTTTGGTTCTTTTCTTAAAACGATTTCATAATCAAGGTTTGCCATCGTAGCCGCTTGGGTTTTTGCCAAATCCATACGACGCATACTGCGTGGGATAACATTGCTTTCAAGTTTTTGCAAAATTTTATTTAAATTATATTTCATATCTCTGTCCCTCTCCTATTGACATTTATATTTGTTATGGTATTATTGTAGCATATAAAATATGACAACTGTTTGTCACATTTTTAAAAAAATTTTAAAAAAAGGAAGAAAAATTATGCAATATCCAATACTTATCGGCATTTTTACCACTCTTCTTAGTCACGACAAAATTACGGCATCGGAACTGGCACAAAAGTATGAAATTTCCACTCGTACTGTCATGCGATACATTGACGTATTGGACTGCGGCGGCGTACCTATTTCATCTCAAAAAGGAAAATACGGCGGCATAAAAATATCAGATAACTATCGGCTTAACAGTCAATATTTCAGTGAAGAAGAATACTGCAGACTTATTCCTGCGTTAAAAAGCTATGACTTGCAAGACAAAACAACTCAATCTATCATTGACAAACTGACAATACTCTCAAAAAATCTGAGAAAAAATTATATACTAAACAGCGCGCAGCTTGTTGTTGACACCCCGATGACGCAAGCTTTGCAAGACAAATTTGCTTTGGCTCAAAAGGCTATAGTAAGCAACCATATTTGCACCATCACCTACCACGACGGAAAAGGCGAAATAACAACTCGTGAAATAGAACCTTATTCGCTTTTGTTGAAAGAAGGTTTATGGTATATTTACGCATATTGTCTTGTACGCAAAGATTTTCGTTTTTTCAAAATCACACGGGTAGCGACGATTACTCAGCTTGACAAAAGTTTTAAACCTCGCCATTTTGACACCGATTACGCAAAAGATTTGGTTATCCCTTCCCAGACTCCATATATAGATTTTTCTTTTATTCTAAATAAGCACGTTTTGACAGAAGTTGAAGAATGGCTCGGCGTAAATTGCGTCACGGAAGAAAAAGGGAAATATATAGCCAATGCAAAGCTGCCTTTTGACAATTTGCTAGTATCTAGACTGCTTTCATTTGGCAAAGATATAGTTGTGACAAAACCCGATTATCTGGTTGCAAAGTTACGCAAAATTTTGGCGTCCACTTTGCATAATTACGCTGAATAAAGATGTCTGATATATTAAAATTAAATATTTTTATAGAGAAAAACCGCAATTATATTTTAAATTGCGGTTTTTACATTATTTTTTTGCGTTTCCAAAATCCAATACGTTGCTATCATATGCATATTTCAAACCTTGTTTTATTTTGTGGGTTTTTGTGGTTTCGTCAACCATTTTCATTATAAATTCTTTCAAAGAATATCGCTCTCGCCACATAGGATAGGCAAGGCTCCCGGGTATTGTGTTGATTTCGTTTACGAACCAATCTTTTTCGGTAACCAAAAAATCAACTCTTGCCGCACCGCAAACTCCCAAAGTATCGCAAACAAGTTTTGTGGCCTTTTTCATTTCCTCCACAAAAAGAGTTTCTTTTCGGGGTTCGATTTTTCCGCCGTTTAGATATTTGTCTTCAAAAGACAAAATTTCTCCAACCGAATACGGACGATACACCTTTGAAACCTCCCCGCAAAAATACGAGCAGTTTGCTTCGTGACAATCTTGCAATGCGCTTTCAATAAGCACTTTAGCGTCAAATGCAAAAGCGACATTAAGCGCATCCTCCAGCTCGTTTTCATTTTTTGCGACCGTTATTCCTATAGACGAACCAAGCGAACACGGTTTGACGACAAGCGGAAAATTCATATTGCCAGTCATTATCGGTTCCCCGTTCATAAATCCGTCTTTAACAACGGAAAAACTTTTTAGCACGGGCAGTCCAAGAGAAGCAAAAAACTTTTTTGAAAGCATTTTATCCATACCGATGGAACTTGCCGCAATACCGCTTCCCGTGTAAGGAATGCCCGCAAGCTGTAATAGACCTTGCGTTGCACCGTCTTCGCCGTTATAACCGTGAAAACATAATACGGCTGCGTCAATATGGCACAGCGGTATCAAAAACCACCCGAGTTTTAAAAATAGTCTGTTGTCACACGGCAAAATCGTAACGGGCAAAAACGTGGGCGGCAATTTTTTGTTTTTATACTCTAACGGCGTAAGTGTTTTTGTTACAAGCCACCATCTGTTACGCTCGTCTATGTATATTTTTTTTGCTTCGGGTATAGCTCCTCCAAGACCCACAGCAGTGATAATGCTTATGTCATGCTCAACGCTTTTTCCGCCGAACATCACCGCCAAATTCATATATCTTAACCCCCTTTTTTTATGCAATTTTTTGCTTATTGCTGCAAACCTAAAAATTTTGTAGAAATTTTTTTATAGCGGTAAATCGTTTTGGAACAACAACACACTTTCGGACAACTCATTTTTAATCAGATTCACTCCGTCTGTAACGCTTGGGGCAAACAAAATATCTTCCTTGTCTAAACCGCCTTGCAAAAGCCCCTGCGCAAGATATTTTGCGTTTTTGCCCGTGACCACCGCTTTGTCGACAACTTCGCCGAGTATTTTTCCTGCATCGACATTCAGTTCTTTCGTTTTTTTGCCGCCTTCGACTATACCTTGCGTTATTACTATTTTTGTTTGACTAAATATTTTTAAGACATCCGCTGCAGCACAAATTCCGTTTATATTTGCGTTGTAACTGTCGTCAATAATAATTCCAGTTTTGCTCGGCAAAATTTCCAACCGATGCGGAGTCGGCATCATTTTACCAATCGCCGAATGAATTTTTTTCGATTCTACGCCAAGCCTATACGCACACGCCGCAGCAAGACAAATGTTTGTGATATTGTGCCTGCCCAAAAGTTTCGTTTGACAGTTTGAAACGACAATTTCTCCAAATTTCAAATCAAACTCACTGCCATTACAGTTTACTTGTAAATTTTGTGCAGTGACAAAACTACCTTCACCAGCTGTCAAAATTTCACAATTTTCTTTTTGAGCGGACAAAATTACGTCACCGCCATTTATCACGCAAAACTCGTCATCGTGCAAATATCTTAGCAACTCAGTTTTTGTTTTTACTACATTTTCAAAAGTTTTAAAAGTTTGCAAATGTTGTGGTGCAAGCCCAGTAATAATGCCCATATTAGGTTTTACCAAATGGCAAAGCTCATCGATGTCGCCTTGTTTTCTAGCGCCAAACTCAAAAATAATCACTTCCGCTTCACTGGTTCCGCCACCGTTAACATATTTTGAAATACCCAATGGCGTATTTACACTTTCAGAAGTAACTGCAACACGAAATTTTTCTTTTAGCATAACCGTCAATATGTTTTTGACCGAAGTTTTGCCATAACTGCCTGTAATGGCTATTTTTATAGCATTGCTTTTTTCAAGAATTTCGGCACATTGCCTTAAATATTTTTTATTATTTAGCGTTTCAAACGGTAATGTAAGCATAAATGCTATTAGCATCAAAAAATGTGCAAAAATCATACACACCCATACGGGCAAAAAAAACGTTGCGACAACAAAAACAACTATCGCCACGCAAAACAGCCTTTTTATGCGGTGTGTAAATCTCAGAGGCGGCTTGTGGGTTATTGTAATGGACAAAGCTAAAAAAACTATCGCCAACGATAACTCCAACAACATTACTTCCAAATTCAAAATCCATATCGCCAAAGCCACTCCGCCAAGTATTATACAAAGAGCGTAATATTTGTAACTAACCAAGAAAAAATCTCTAAGCGTGTAGTTTGAGCTTTGCAATCGCCATGCCGTATGAAAACTGCCAAAAGCTATTGATATTCCCGTTAACACCGCTATCATTATTTTTAAAAACAAATTTTACCTCAACTTTTCATAGCTTTTGATTGTATTTTTTCTATAAAATTTGATTATTTGGCGACCTATATATTTACCGTTTAATCGCTAATTTTGTAAAAACGATTCAATAATTCTGTTAAACTGATCGGATTTTTCTAAAAAACAAAAATGTCCGCATCCGCTCATAACGCAAAGACCGCCCTTTGTAAATTTTTCAAGCTTTTTCCCTTGCAATAGCGGCGTTTCCTTGTCATTTTCTCCCCATATAAGCAGCACGGGGTTTTTTGCCGCCCTTGCGTGATTAGCCAAATCAGTATTTATTACACTCAAAAACGTTTCTCTTTTTATTCCGCTTGTTTCCAAATAGTCTTTACCGCCGACGTTTGCTATTGCGTCTTGTTTTAGTAATTTTGCTTTTACAAGCAGTTTTTTACACTTGTATATATATGTTTTGAGCTTATTTTTTAGTGAGCGGCTTTTTAGCCCCGCTGACGATACCAATACGACTTTTTCAATAAGTTCGGGGTAAATCGAGTTTAATATTATTGCTATTCTTCCGCCGAAACTGTGTCCAACCACCACCACCCTCTCATTGGTGACGGATTTTATGTTTTCCGCCGTTTCTTCGGCGTAATCAAATACTGTCATTTTTTTGCTTAGCGTTTTTTCACCAAAGCCCGAAAAATCCCAAGCGTGACAAATATAACGCTTTGAAAAATATTCAATTTGTTTTGCCCAAATATTTTTGTCGCAACCCCAGCCATGCAAAAAAACTATTGTTTTCATTCGAAGCCCCGTTATTTTTTTATTTTTAGTTAACTTTCTTTACCTGTTATTTTCGCTTATACATATTATATTCGAGCCTTTTCGACAAATTTACCTATAAAAAAATTTTATTACTAAATTGACCTATCACAATGCGAAATTTTTTTCACAACAAAAAAAACCGTTTTCAATACTGAAAACGGTTACCGATTCTTTTTGATTACAAATCTAATGTCATTATAAACGCACTGTTGTTGCCAAAATTACTGTTTTTGTAGTAGTTTTTTCTCTCACCAACGGTGATAAAACCCAAAGCGGAATACATTTTTATTGCATTTTCATTGCCTTTACTCACTTCAAGCGTGATTTTTTTGACATTTCGTTTTTTTGCCGCTTCTATCAAGGCAGTCATCAATGCGTTTCCGTATCCTCGCTTACGCCATTCTGGCAAAACGCCAATCGTGCATAAATCCGCTTCATCGCCCGCTAGATATATCATTCCATACGCTACAAGCTTTTTTTCTTCGAAAATCCCCAATGTAATAAGACCGTCTTTGCTGGGAAATTCAAAATCACTTCTATTCCAAGCCTCGCCCGCAAAACAACGTTTCTCAATTTCAAGCATATCGTCAATTTCGTTATCCAAAAAAGTAATTTCTTTTACAATTTTGTTTTCTCTTTCTTCCTGTGCTTGCGGTTTGCGTAAATACACGGGCGTAAGCTCGTCCACAAAATTCTTTTTTGCGATTTTCTTGCTCACCAACGAACAAAGCGACTGTGAAAAATCATCTTTGTCGTCAAAAACAGCTGCTCCGTTTTTTATATAGTCGTGAGCTTTTTCAGAATCTATCAAAACAGGTTGAGCAGAATTTGTTCCGCAAATTTTTTGATAATAATACAAATCTTTGCCTGCGTCCATAAGGCAATCGGAAGACCCAGTTTTTTCATTCAATAATTCGAGTGAAGTAAAAGCGATAGTTTTCGCATCGGGGAAAACAGTCAAATACCCCTTTAATGCGGCAATTCCTATGCGTATGCCTGTAAAACTTCCCGGTCCAATATCGCAAGCAAATATGTTAATCTGCTCAAAACCAATACCGCTGTCATTCAAAACTTCGCTTGTCGCTTTTGTCAAAATCTTACTGTGATTTTTATTGCCAAGCTCGGTTTTTTGTGCAACAATCTCGCCGTTATTAAGTAAAACGACATACATATTTGGCGTAACCGTATCTATTATCAAAACGTATTTATCTGACAATTTTTCTCCCTGCTTAAAAATCTCTATCTTATTATCTCTATTTCTCTTGTCTTTTCACCCGTAACGGCAATATTTACAACTATGTTTTGTTTCGGCAAAAGACCGCTGATGTTTTCCGACCATTCAATAAAACACACAGCGTCGGATTTTCCAAAATATTCTTCCAACCCAAGCGCTTCCGCTTCTTCTTCCGTAATTCGATAAAAATCAAAATGATTGAGCGTCAGCTTTTCGCCCTTATAAATATTGTGCAGAGTAAAAGTCGGGCTTGTTACGGTTTTTGTTATTCCAAGGGATTTTGCCACGCCTTTGACAAAATGAGTTTTGCCTGCACCCAAGTCACCACGCAACAATATTACTTCGCCTCCGTTAAGTGTATTTGCAAAGTTTTCCCCAATTTTTATTGTTTCCGCTACGCTTTTACTAATCATTTCTTATCTCTTTTTTGTTTCTTTTATTTTATTTTTCACGCTCATTTTTTTTGATATATTCCCAATGCAACGCACGACTAAGCGGTTTATAAATCAAAAATGCAAGTCCTCCCGAGATAACGCAACGCAACACGTTGAACGGAGCTATGCCTAAGCCGAGATAATAAGCGTAAAAATTTTGTACGGTCACAGCAGGGTAAAGAGGTTTTACCATATTCAATAATATTTCCCAGTTTCCGCCAAACATTATTGTAACATAAAACGGAATAAGTATAAACCTATTTACAACAACAGCCGAGATTGCACAAGTTGCCGCTCCAATAAGAATGCCAATTAACGCCCCTTTTTTATTTT
>DAOPIV010000010.1:0-20224 GCA_035399325.1 Clostridia bacterium
AAAAATTGTAGTCGCACTTATTGAAGATATCGCAACAGTCAAACGCTTGGTTACAGAAAAAAACGGGGCTTACCTACACCCCGAAAACGATCTATATGAAGATATTCGATTCGACTCTATTTCTGAAATAAATATTCAGGGCATTGTCATCGGAAGCTATCGCAAATTTTAATGTAATTTTTGCCCAAATTAATCAATTCATCTTGAACTATATGCAATCTGAATTTTTTACATAATTGTCCGAAAATGCATTATTGCTATTTTAAACGACCATATATTTTTTTCACATAGTGCATATTTATTTCATACGCTTAATTGTCTAAATAAAAATTACCGTTTATCGTTTGCGGGTTAACCATTTTTTTCTATTAATTTATAGAAACTAATATTTTCATATTGTGTATTATCTTAATCGAAAAGCTTACAAAAAGAAGCTGTATTAAGTGTCTTTTTTAATATGATAAAGCACAAAAACGATTTATTATTTAACAAATTTTATTAGAGTATTGTTACACATCAAAACACAATTACTTCAAAAAAATAAATGTTACAAATCCATTTAATAATGCTATTCGTCTTTTAGGTGTGCCGCCTAGCGTTCCCCTACGGCTAATTTACGATAAGTATACATACTTAAGAATTAATAAAGTTATATCTTCATTACATCATTAGTGCTGTTCGATTATTCTTTTAAAAGCGTTTTCAAACATTCTTTCACAGCTATTTTCCCATGCTCAAACGTTAATCCGCCTTGAAAGTAAGCTATATGGGGAGGTTTTATCGGAGCATCGCAGCTAAGCTCTATGGATGCACCCTGCACGAAACAGCCCGCTGCCATAATCACTTCATCTTGGTAGCCGGGCATATCCCAAGGCAAAGGTTTTACAAAGCTGTCGATCGGCGAAACTCGTTGTACAGCTTGGCAAAAATCAATAAGCTTTTGCTTGTCCCCTATTTTGACCGAACACACGATATCATTAAGCGTATCAGTCGGCTTTGGCAAAACTTCGTATCCGAGTTTACCTAATGTGCTGGAAAACAAAACGGCGGTTTTTGCAGCTTGCGCTACTATATGCGGTGAAAGAAAAAATCCTTGAAAAAACGGCAAATACCCGCTTGCGTAACTTCCGACTTCCATCCCGATAGACGGAGCGGTGACACGCCCTTCGATTTGTTTTATATACGTTTTTTTCCCAACAATGTAACCGCCCGTAGGAGCTATGCCGCCGCCGGGATTTTTAATAAGCGAACCAACCATTACGTCAGCGCCAACTTCTGTTGGCTCAATTGTATCCATAAACTCGCCGTAACAATTATCAACAAAAATTATCGTATCAGGGGAAACTTTTTTTATTAAATCAACTGCTTTTTTTATTTGATTAACCGACAAAGCTTTTCGCCAAGCATATCCACGTGACCGCTGAATCATAACCATTTTTACTTTTCCGTTAGAAAGAGTTTTTTGTGTTAAATCAAAATCAAAATCGTCTGATGCGGTAAGTTCTATTTGTTTATAATTAACGCCAAAATCACGCAAAGAGCCGTTGCCTTCTCCCGAAATGACTTGCGTGAGAGTATCATATGGTTTCCCGGAAATTGAGATTACTTCGTCATTCGGTCGTAATAGCCCGAAAAGTGCAACGGTTATTGCGTGAGTCCCAGACACAAAATTTGGAGTGACGATGCCGCTTTCAGCACAGAAAGCATCGGCGAAAACCTTACCCAATGCATCTCTGCCGCTGTCATCATACCCGTAGCCGCTGCTTCCGCTCATATGACGCAGTGCTATCTGATTGTTTTGAAAGGCTTTGAGCACTTTGTTTTGATTATATAATGCAATACTGTCAATACGTTCAAATATTGGCATAAGTTCTTTTATTGATTCATTTAACAATTTTTGTGATTTTTCCATTTTTTTATCCGCCGTTTATAGGTTAAAATTAGCTTTTTGCTTTTACAGCCCCTTATATATGGTAAAATTGATAAAAGTTTAGGTACTATCAATTATCAAAACGGTTATAATGTTGTAGATTTTTACTTTACTATTCAAAATTTAGAATACTATTTAACAAATAGTATTCTAAATTATCGTAAATAACTTTCTATTTCAGCAATAATATCGTCTTTTCCCTTGTTTGCATCAATCCATATTGGGTTTAGTCTTTTTATAAAAGTTATCTGACGCTTTGCATAATTTCGAGTATGCCGTTTTATTTGCTCCTTTATATCAGATAAAGAAAATTCTCCTTTCAAATATTCCAGCGTTTCTTTGTACCCTATTGCTTGAAAAGCCTGACATCTTGAGTCGTATTTTTTTGAAAGTAATTCGACTTCTTCTACAAGTCCCAATTCAAACATTTTGTCTACCCGAGTGTTTATTCTTTCGTATAATAAATTTCTATCACAGTTCATAGCGAATAAAACGTAATCTCGAACGGGTTTACGCTCTTTTTTGGTTGTAAAATCTTTTTTGTCCAAAATTTCCAAAGCTCTTATTACGCTTTTTACATTATTGGGATGGATCTTTTCAGCTCTCTCTGGGTTTATTTCCGCAAGCTTTTTATGCAAAGCCTCTTTACCGAATTTATCGCAAAAATCCCACAACTCACTGCGTAATTTTTGAGTGTCGTCAGAGTTTGGAAAATCTAGTCCATATAACAAACTCTCGAAGTACAAGCCTGTTCCGCCGACCGCTATTGCATTAGGATTGGTTTTCAAAACTTCATCAACAGCTTTTGAATATAAAAATGCGTTATATTCTTCGCAAGGTTCGACCACATCTATCATAAAATGTTTTGCTTCAGCTTGCTCGGTTTTCGATGGCTTTGCGGTGCCTATATCCATACCTTTATAAATAGCAAAAGAATCAGCGGACACGATACACCTATTAAGTTTTTTTGCAAGTTGCAAGGCAATATCGCTCTTGCCAACAGCCGTTGGTCCTGCTATGCAAATTAATCTCGACATTTCTTTCTTTCCTATTCCAAAATAAGTTTTCTAATATTTATGTAATATTACCTTAACAAAAATTTCATATATATTGATTGATATAATGTATTTTACTTGTGTATATTTTTATATAACAATCTAAATAAAAATTTGTATAAATATCATCAATACACCTTTGCCCAAAAGCAGAATCGAAAGTGTTTTACAAAGTTAAAGCTTTTCGGTACAGCTTGATTCCTTAGATATGGGCGTTTGATTATAAGTTTCTCCGTAAAATCAATTTATGCTGAAAATTTTTGTATAAATTTTTTCTAATTCTCTATTATTTTCACTTTTGTGTTTAATAAAAACTAGACAATACGTTTAAACCACTTTTCAAATTCCACTATACTGTATACCACGACAATAGGTCTGCCGTGCGGACATTTTAGATTGTCCATGTGGTCAAGTTCTGTCAATAACGCATACACGTCAGCTCTGTCCAAAACATCACCCGCCTTCACTGCCGCCTTACACGCTCGACGGGCCAGTAAATCGGAATTTAGTTTACTCGTACTCATATCAAAATAGCGTATATTAGTCAAAACTTCTTTAACAAAACAATCCAAATTCATTCCAACAAATGCTGATGGAATTACGCTAAGTTTGTATGTGTTGTGTCCAAATTCTTCTATCGCAAAACCGCCGCAAGTAAGATTTTCGATATTTTGCTGTATGTATTCATTTTCACCGTCCGTTACATGAAAAACATATGGTGCTAAAAGTTGCTGAGTTGGTATGGATTTTGTTTGGTATTGTTTGATATAAATATCATACAAAATTCTTTCGTGAGCGGCGTGCTGGTCAATAATGAATAAAAAATCCCCTCTTTCCAACAAAATGTAGGTATCGAACAATATACCCATAAATTTTGCATCGGAAAAAATCCCTTGTGTCGAAGTTGTAGCGTCTACTAATTTTGTGGGTTGTTCTACAAAATTTCTGTTTTGAGCCTCACTAAAATTTATGTTCAGCGGTTTTTCATTTTTTGTATTTGACTGAACATCATTTTTCGTATTTGACTGAACATCATTTTTCGTAGCCACAGTTATGTTTTCTTTTAAGAATAAATCCCCGTTAGAAATTTTCTCTTTCTGTTTAAAATCTGTTTTATCTTTATCAAACTGTTCAATTTCGTCAGTTTCCGCTGTATATTTTGTAGTTGAATTGTTTTTAAGCTTTGCAGTTAGTAGTTCCATTGCAAATTCCGCTTTTTGAGAATTATTCGGCGGAAACATCGACACGTTTGCGTATTGAGCGTCTTTGTATGGTTCTGTCTTTATTTCTATTTTTTGTTTGTATTGCTTTGAAGCATTTGCGAGAGTGTCTTTCGCCGCCAAGAACGCCGCCATAAATACATCTTGCCCATACAAAAATTTTACTTCAAGCTTGCTCGGATGCACATTTACATCGATTTCGTCGTATGGCAAGTCTATATACAAAACATAAAACGGATATTGCCTTGTCATAAGATAAGGAGCGTAAGCATTTTTCAACGCCGCAGCAACTACCGCACAGTTTACATATCTGCCGTTTATTACTACTGTTTGGGCGGTTGTGTTTGATTTGGAAAAATTTGCTTCGCCTATGTATCCGTAAATTTTCACATTTTTTGCAGACGATTCCACAGCCAAACAATTATCTAAACATTCTTTGCCATAAACAACAAAAATCGCTTCTTCTATTCCGCCGCCTGAAAAATCGTAAATAATTTTGTCGTCCAGTATATATTTTATTTTAGTTTTCGGGTTTGACAAAATAAGCCTTGAAACAAAATTGCTTATTTCCGAAGCTTCTCGGGACGGTGTTTTTAAAAACTTTTTTCTAGCCGGTGTATTAAAAAATAAATCTGTTACCTCTATTTTTGTACCAACATTAGCCGAAACCGCTTGTTTCGAATCCACCTTACCGGCAGTCATATTTATGCAAAAACCAACTTCCGCTTGTTCAGTTTTTGAAACAGCGGTGATTTTTGAAACAGACGCAATGCTAGCCAAAGCTTCGCCTCTAAAACCGAGCGTTGAGATTTCTTCCAAATCGCTTGCGGAAGAAATTTTGCTCGTCGAATGCGGTAAAAATGCGTTTTCAAGATCGGTTTTACTCATACCAAAACCATTGTCAAAAACACATATGCGTTTCGAACCGCCTTCTTCTATTTCAATAACAATCTCGGTTGCTTTTGCGTCGATACTGTTTTCCACCAATTCTTTGACAACCGACGCAGGTCTTTCAACCACTTCGCCGGCAGCAATTTTGTTGTAAATATCGCTCGACAGTATGTTAATTTTGTTCATATTCTTCCCTAAAGTTTTGTCCGAAATTTGTGTATTTTTTAGATGTGTTTCATTTGATTGACTGTACCGTATGAAATGTATTATTTTTCCCTACCGTTGTTTTGAAAAATATGACAACTTCCGCAAACTAACACTTTCTCACGTAACTAAATAACTTTGATTTAAGGCGATTTATAACTCAAGATTTATCTAAAGCGCTAATATTTTTAAATTATAAACAAATTGCCTTTTCTTATTTTGTGTTCAGCATATCAACAAGTTCTTTTAATATTTCAAAAGCTTTTAATGGTGAAGAATTTTCTATGTTTACCGTTTTTAATACGTTAATGACTTGCATTTCTTTATGTGCAAGCGACTGTGTTTCTTCACTTTTTAGCGGCACTATGTCGTGTTGTTCCAAAAGTTTTGAAATTTGTTTAGCCTTATTTATTATCGGTTTCGGGACTCCCGCAAGAGCCGCCACTTCGATACCGAAACTTCGGCTGGCTCCTCCTCGAGTAATTTTTCGTAAGAAAACGATGTTATCATTAATTTCTTTCACACTGATTTTGTAATTTTTGACTCCCGAAACTCGACCTTCAAGTTCTGTCAATTCGTGAAAATGTGTAGCAAAGAGTGTTTTCGCCGTTATTTTTTCTGAAATAAATTCCAAAACTGCCCAAGCAATACTCAGGCCGTCAAAAGTCGCAGTGCCTCTACCGACTTCGTCCAAAATAATAAGGCTTTTTGGGGTGGCGTTATTGATGATATTTGCTACTTCTACCATTTCCACCATAAAGGTGCTTTGATTGAAAGAAATGTCGTCGCTTGCCCCAACACGGGTAAATATTTTGTCGACTATGGGTATGACAGCCGTTTTCGCAGGAACAAAACAACCTATATGCGCCATAAGAGTAATCAAGGCTACTTGTCGCATATATGTGCTTTTCCCAGCCATATTCGGTCCGGTGATTACCATTGTGCGGTTGCTGTCCGTATCCAAAAAAGTGTCGTTCGGGATAAATTCGCCCGTTTTCAAAAAGCTTTCCACAATCGGGTGTCTGCCGTCTATTATTTGTAAAGTGGAATCTTCTGAATTTATTTGCGGTTTTATGTAATTTCGCTTTACGGATACCTTTGCAAAACTCAGTAAAGCGTCAATGTTTGCGATCGCATTAGCGATTTGCTGAAACTGCGGTATATACACCAAAAGTTTTTCTCTTAGTTCCGCATAAAGCTGTTTTTCAAGAGCAAGGCTCTTTTCATCCGCACTCAATATCGCTTCTTCCAAATCCTTTAGCTCGGGAGACACATATCTTTCGCCATTAGTGAGAGTTTGTTTGCGAATAAAATCGATGGGAGCGAGATGTTTGTAGGAGTTTGTTATTTCAAAATAATATCCAAAAACTTTGTTGTAACCGACTCTTAGCGTTTTTATTCCTGTGCGTTCCCTTTCCTTTTCTTCCAAAGCAGCTATCATATATTTGGAATTTTTTGAGAGTTCGAGCAGCTTGTCGAGTTCGGCATTGTAGCCTTTTTTGATAAAACCGCCGTCTTTTGTGACCAAAGGAGCGTTTTCACATATTGCGGTAAAGATAAGTTTCTCAATGTCTGTTACATCCACTATTTGCGTATTAAGCTGATGTAAAAACGGCGAAACGCAACCGCTGAGCGTTTTTTTGATTTTCGGCAATGCTGAAAGAGAAATTTGTAAGGCATTTAAATCTCGTGGTGAAATTGTATTGTAAGAAAGTTTTGCGGTGAGTCTTTCGATATCTTTAATTTCACCAAGAATATTGTCAAGCGTATCTCTGAATATATAATTTGAAGTGAATTCTGTAACGGCGTCCAAACGGGCATTGATTTTGACTGGGTCTAAAAGCGGTCTTTCAAGCCATGCTGCCAAAGTCCGTCCGCCCATGCTTGTACGTGTCTGATCCAAAAGCCAAATAAGGCTTCCCTTGCGTTTTTGATCTCTGCCCGAAACCGACAGTTCCAAGTTTCTTCTTGTATTGAAATCTATCGACATATATTCGCTGTTGCTTGCCAATTTAATAGGATGCAAATGGCCCAGTTCTCTTTTTTGAGTATCTAAAAAATATTCTATTAATGCACCGCATGCACATACGGCTTGTGTGGAGTTTTCCAGTCCAAACGCTTTGATATCGTTTATTTTGTAGTGATTTTTGATAGAATTTAATGCCCTTTTATATTCAAAAACAGTGTTTTGGTAAAATTCGGCTTTTACTATTTTTCCTGCTTTTATCACGGGCAAAGTTTCGTTAATAAAAGTCGTTTTTTCGTCTGAGATTATTTCCGAAGGACAAAAAGTTACCAGCAAATCTTGAATTTTTTGAAACAAATTCGGCTCAATGAGCTCATACGCAAAAAATTCACCCGTAGAAATATCACAAAAAGCACAACCGCAGTTTATACCGTCAATGGTAAGAGAGCATATAAAGTTATTGCTTTTTTCATCTAAAATAGTGTTCTCCACCACAGTACCCGGTGTAATTACTCTTGTAACTTCTCGCTCTACCATTTTACCTGGCATAGGTTCGGTCATCTGTTCACATACAGCCACTTTTATACCTTTTGTTATGAGCTTTGCAATGTATGTATCAACAGCGTGATATGGTACTCCGCACATTGGTGCTCTTTTGCTGTCACCGCAATCACGCCCAGTCAGCACAAGATCCAGTATTTCGCTCGCTTTTACGGCATCATCAAAAAACATCTCGTAAAAATCGCCCAATCTATATAGAAGTATACAGTCGGGATATTGTTCTTTTACTGTTAGATAATGTGTCATCATGGGCGAAAACGCCATTGTTTTTTCTCCTGTTTTGTGATGTTTTTCTCTGTTTTATTTCTAAATAAATTGATAATATCTAGTTTAAATTTTATATTTTTTTTAATTAAGCTTCAAAACTGACGATTACTTGGCGAAATTTAGCCTTTCACCGCAAGACTGAGGTATTATTATATAAAAATTTAGTACTATGGCAAACATAGATAGTTATTTTATGCTTTGAAATACTTATAAAGCTGGAATTTTGCTATTTATTTAAATACTCCTACAGTCATAGTCCTATAAAAAACTACTGCTACAATCATAATTTATAAATGCAGTCTTATTTATTTAAATTTATTATCGTACTTAACTATACAATTTCACCAAACAAAGTGGCAGATTGCGAGCGGTTTATTTTTATGTTCACAAATTCTCCAGTCAAATCTTTATCGGATTTAAAATTGACTAACTTCCCGCAGTCTGTACGACCGCAATACATATTTTCGTACTTGTCGTTTTTTCCGTCTACCAAAATCTCTACCGTTTTGCCTTCAAATAACTTGCTAATTTCACGGGTAATTATGTTTTGTGCTGCGATAAGCTGTTTGATTCTTTCTGTTTTGATAGGTTTTGGGATTTGATTTTCCATCAAATAGCCCGGAGTACCTTTTCGCCTCGAATAAATGAAGCAAAAACACGAGGAATATCTTACCTGCTTTACAAGGTCAAGAGTATCCGCAAAATCTTGTTCGGTTTCTCCAGGGAAACCCACCATAATGTCAGATGAAAGCCCTACATCGGGTATCTTTGCACGTATTTTTTTTACTAAATCCAAATAATACTCACGGGAATAACGACGGTTCATTCTTCGCAAAACTTCCGTGCTGCCGCTTTGAATGGGCAAATGTATGGATTTACAAATATTGTCGTATTTTGCTATAACATCGATAATATCGTCTGTAAAATCTTTCGGGTGCGAAGTAAGAAACCGCAATCTATATTTGTATGGTAATATAGCAAGTTTTTCTAATAATCTTGCAAAACTGCTTCCGTCATTTAGGTCTTTTCCATAGGAGTTTACATTTTGTCCCAAAAGAGTGATTTCTTTATAACCGCTTTGGAGCAACATTGTGACTTCCGCTACGATATCTTTTTCTTTACGGCTTCTTTCCCGTCCTCTAACATACGGCACAATACAGTAAGTGCAAAAATTATCGCATCCGTAAATAATATTTACCCAAGCATTTGCACCGCTTGTGCGGTAGGAATATAGTTCTTCAACGGTATTACATTCCGCAGTATCAATGAGACTGTGTTTTTGCGTTTGGCGGGCGAGTTCTTCCGCCAGTAAATGCAAGTTTGACGTACCCAAAATTATATTTATGAAAGGAAATCGTTTTTTAAGTTGTTCGGCAACACCTTGTTGCTGTGTCATACATCCGCAGATAACTACGAGAAGGTCAGGGTTTTTTTGTTTTAGTCTATTTATTTCTCCGATATGACCGCTGATTTTTGCTTCGGCCGTTTCTCTTATGCAGCAAGTATTAAAAATAATAATATCGGCGTCTTTTTCAGATTCGGCTTCGGTGTAATTTTGGTCTCTCATAATGCCCGCAATTTTTTCCGACTCATGAATATTCATTTGGCAACCGTAAGTTTTTATAAAATAAGATTTCATTTTGCCTCCGATATTTTATTATAACTTTTTTTGTTTGAATAGACAAGAGAATATCATAAAATATGACTAATTTCATAACGATTTTAAGAAACTTTAAAACGAATAAAATTGAATAATTAAAGGTTATCTAAACCAATTTTTAAATTAACAAAATTTTTCTGCAGCATAGTAATGTAACGATTATTATGAATAACACAAAAAATTACAGTAATTAACAATTTGTAGCACTGCAATCTTGCTTATAAATAAAAGTGATTTACAAATAATAAAAATATGAAAAAGAGCGGCAAAAAAACCGCCGTTACGGCTTTAATTTTGGCGGCGGTAATAGGTATAATCTCGCTTACGGCGGCTTTCGGACTTTTTGCTTTTACACGTTCGTCCGACTACATTGAACTTGATTTAAATAAAATTGTTTTTTCAAAAACACTCGTTACCGTTCTCGATAAGAACGGTAAATTGATGCGTTCAGAGAATTTTGTAAAATTGGAAGATTTGTCAAATGACACAAAAAACGCTTTTTTGGCGATTGAGGACAATCGTTTTTATAGTCACAATGGAGTGGATTATGTAGGTGTGGCAAGAGCGGTTTTGAAAAACATAAGTGAGAAAAAACTCGTCGAAGGCGGCTCCACTATCACACAGCAACTTGTAAAAAATACACATTTAACAAACGACAAAACCGTAAAAAGAAAAATTAACGAATTTTTACTTGCGTACCAGCTTGAAGAAAAGTTGGGGAAAAACCAAATTTTTGAGTCGTACCTAAACACTGCATATTTTGGCGGCGACTGCGTCGGATTGAGCCGTGCTGCAGGTTTTTATTTTGGCAAAGACGCAAAAAGTTTGACCTTGTCGGAAGCGGCTTTACTTGCGGGAATGTTGAAATCACCAAATTATTACTCACCCGAAAAAAATCCCGAAAAATCTATTAGCCGCAGAAACCTTGTTTTGGAAAAGATGGCGGAACGGGGCTATATTGATAAGACCGCTTTAACAATGGCAAAGAGCGAGAAAATAGTAAAAACAAAAAAACCTACGGATTCGGATTTTTATCTAAATTCTGTCTACAATGAAGCGGCACGAATTTTGGGAATATCACTATCTCAATTGCGTAGCGGTGATTATGAAATAACTACTTATTACGATCCCGAAACAAGCAATAGACTATTCAATGCTTTTGAAAATCAGAGTGCAGATTTTGGTTTTACGCCTGATAAAGTGGGTATTGTGATAGATAACGACTCTCATGGTATTTCTGCCGCCATTGGCAACGTCAGAGATTTATTTAGCGTAAGAAGACAAGTCGGCTCGCTGTTAAAACCACTGGCTGTATATGCACCCGCTCTTGATACAAAACAAATATGCGTCGCTACCCCCGTGCTTGACGAGCAAATAAGTTTTGGCAATTATACCCCGCAAAACTTTAACAGTAAATATGTCGGCTGGACGACCGTTACAAATGCGCTGTCTCAAAGTTTGAATATACCTGCAATAAAAACATTGAATATGATTGGCGTTGATACGGCAAAAAAATATCTCGTAAAAAACGGAGTACGTGTCAGCGATAAAGACGACAATTTGACAATGGCACTCGGCTGCGTTTATGACGGCGCAAGTCCTATAGAGATTGCATCCGCATATTCCACTTTTGCAAATGGCGGAACAAATTTCCACGCTACCACGATAAAATCAATAAAGTTGGGAGATACCCTTATTTACAGCCACAACCCAAAGCCCGAAAAAGTTTTTTCTCCCCAAACGGCATATCTTACAACATATATGCTTCGTGAAGCCGCAAAAACAGGTACGGCAAAAGAACTAAGCGACATCAATTTTGAAGTGGCAGCAAAAACGGGCACAGTCGGGATTGACAACAACAGCGACCTATATATGTGTGGTTACACCACTGACGAAACTTTTTTTGTATGGTATGGTGACGAACAGTCTCGTATTGACAAATCTCTTTCTGCAGGCAAAGTTTGTGGTTCCGTATGCAAAGATTATCTTGGTTCTGGCAAAAAACCCAATCGCTTCTCTGTACCAAAAGACATTAGTTGGACAGAATACGACAAAGTTGCTCTATATGAAAGACATATTCTAGTAGAAGCAGACTACAAAACAAGTAAAAAAATTATTGTTCCTATTGATACGAGCGACGATAAGAGCTAATAAACAAAAAAAAGACTACTAAAACATAAATAGTAGTCTTATTTTTATAATTTTAATTATACTATGTCAGATTTAGTAAAAAAAGAATAGCACTATTTGAAACATATACACTGCATATTTGCTCATATATTAAATTGATTTTGCCAAATTTTTTATTTTTATCAAATCTCAACGGTCTCAATACTCTGTAATGCGTCAGCTATAAGCCCCTCAATGTCAAGCACGCTTTCGACCTTTTCCACTATATGAAGCTTTGGACGAGTGACAGGATTACGGGGCAAAAACACTGTGCAACAGTCTTCGTACGGCAAAATCGACGTTTCAAAAGTTCCTATACGTTTTGCGACTTCAATGATTTCGTCTTTATCAAACCCTATCAAAGGGCGAAATACAGGCAAAGTTACAACAGAATTTGTAGAGGTAATGCTTTCTAAGGTTTGGCTTGCCACTTGTCCTAGGCTTTCACCCGTTATTATTGCGCCGATGCCTTTCTCTTTTGCCAAAATCTCTGCTATTCGCATCATAAAACGACGTAAGATTGCAATCATAAATTCTTCGGGACAGTTCTTGTGTATTTCCGTTTGTATTTTTGTGACAGAGATAATGTCTACCGTCATATGAACGGAATATTTTTTTATTTGTGAAGCCAGTTTTAGTACCTTGTCTTTTGCCATTTGACTTGTATATGGGTAGCTGTGAAAATGCAGGGCTCTTACGCTCATTCCCCGTTTTGCCATCATATAGCCTGCTACGGGGCTGTCGATGCCGCCTGACAAAAGCAAAAGCCCCATTCCGCCGGTACCTACAGGCATACCGTTGACGCATTTTATCAAGTCGCCGTAAACCAAAGTTTTTCCGTTTTCACGAATATCAATAAAAATATTCCATTCGGGGTTTTTAACGTCTACAGTGATATTTTCAAAACGTTCCAAGATTCTGCCGCCGATTTCAGCCGACATGTCCATAGAGCGTATCGGAAAAGTTTTGTCCGCTCGGTTGGTAATAACTTTGAAACTTCCGTAAGTTCTGACATATGACAAAGCAGCTTTAAAAATCTCATCAATATTAGAGTCGACTTCTGTTGCCAAGCTCAATGAATGTAAGCCAAAAACATTTTTAAGTTTGTCAACAAGTTCGTTTATCTTATCTTCGTCAAAAGCCTTTATCAAATACCGTGTTGTGGATTTTTCAAGGGTATAGCTAAACCCATTTAAAACCGTTTTTATATTCGAAAAAAGCATATTTTCAAAATAGCTTCTATTTGCACCTTTTAGATGTATTTCAGAGTAACGCAATACTATTACACGCATTTTTTAATTCTTTTCCTTTTTCTGAGATTTATAAATATTATGTTTATAATTTTCTTAACAAGCTTATGTTTTTCATCATTTTGTCAGCTAAAATTTTAACTTCTTCAATACTATTAAATTTTGAAAAGCTAATGCGGACAACGCCTTCTATATATTTTCTATCAAGCCCGATTGCCGTCATTATTCTATTTTGCTTATTTTTCGAACTGCACGCTGAACCAAGACCAATAATGATGCCTTCCTGTTCCAACATATTTGACAATACCTGAGATTTGATATTTTCAAAAGCAATGGTAAAAATTGCGGGTGAACCGTTTTCGCAAATTATTTTATAGTCGCCTAAAGTATCAAAAGACGATTTTAAAATTTGTTTAAAGTCAAAAAATTTTTGACTGTTTTCGGCTATTAAGTCGTCTGCAATTTTCAAAGCCTGACTCATCGCAATAATACCCGAAACGTTTTCAGTACCTGAGCGAAACCCCTTTTCTTGTCCGCCGCCAAAGTGAAACTGAGAAATTTTTGCACCCGTTTTAATATAAAGTCCGCCGATACCTTTTGGGGCGTGAAATTTGTGTCCCGAAAAAGCGTAAGCGTCCACGCCCAAAATATTCAAATTTACTTTGATTTTTCCCGCAGCCTGAGTACCGTCAGAAAAAAAGAATGTATTTGGATTTTTGCTTTTGACGAGTTTTACAAGTTTTTCTAAGTCGTTTATTGCTCCCGTCTCGTTGTTGACGTGCATTAAAGCTACCAAAAGAGTATTTTCGTCAATGTTCTTTAATAGGCTTTCGGTATTAACGCTTCCGTCGCTGTTAACATCTGCAAAACGCATATCATAGCCTTTGTTTTTCAGATAATTTGCACACTTATAAACTGCGGAGTGTTCACTCTCGGTCGTAACGATATTGCCTGAGCGCTTGCTTAGGCAACCAAAAATAGCCGTGTTATCGCTTTCTGTGCCTCCCGACGTAAAATAGATTTCACTTTCATTACATCCCAAAACTTTCCCTATGCTTTTTCTTGCCGATGCAATGTCGTTTGCCACAGAAAGTGAAAAAGCTGTCAATGAAGACGGATTAAAAAACTTTTCGCTGTTATATTCTGATATGATTTGAGTTAGATTCGGGTCAACTTTTGTTGTCGCCGCATTGTCAAAATAATATATCATTAGGTTTACCTTATGTTTTCTATTTTAGCGTAAGTATGGTTACGCCGGATTCCCCTTCACCAAAGACACCAAGTCTAAATTCTGCCACGTTTGGATGCGTGCGAAAATGCTCGTGCAATCCTGCGCGCAGTTTACCCGTGCCTATACCGTGAATTATCCGAACTTCGCTAAGACCGTTTAATATAGCTTCATCAATGAAAGCATCCGTTTCCGTTACCGCTTCTCCAACTGTTTTTCCAAGCAAATTTATTTCAGTGCGAGCGGTCGCTTTGCGTATTTGAGTGGAAACGCTTTTCAGTTTTTTCGTTTTGTCGGAAACATCGGCGTATTCATATAAATCGTCACCGTCAACAACCGTTGTGACGTGTCCGCATTTCACCCTAAATTTATTGTTTCGAGCAATGCTGTCAACTACCGCAACACTGTTAAGCCTGCCGACAAAAACGCTGTCGCCCACTTTGATTTTTGAAGTATCAGCTTTATCGCCTGTAAAAATATCGTTTTCTTCTGTTTCTGTATCAAAATTTTTTTCTTTGAGTTTTTTTGCCAAAGCTCTTGCGCCGAAAAGACTTTTTTCATCCAAACTTGCACGCTCAATTATTTGTTTGAGTTCGTCCAAAATTTGTTTTGCGTCTTCCTGCGCTTCGGTAACAATTCTTTTTGCTTCGATTTTTGAGTTTCTCAATAGTTTTTCACGTTCTTCAGCCAAAAGCTTGTTTTTCTCTTTTGCTTTTTCAAGTTCGGCATTTATTTGCTCTTTTTCTTTCTCGACTTCCTCTTTTTTGTCCAAAAACTCTTTGCGTATACGCTCTGCGTTTTGCAAAATATTCTCAAAAGAGATTTTTTCCGATGAAAGTCTTTCACGGGCAAGCTCGATTACTTTTTTATCTAATCCAAGTCTTGTTGCAATTTCAATAGCATTACTGCTTCCAGGCACTCCCAAAACAAGGCGGTAAGTTGGCTCAAATGTTTCGGGGTTAAATTCCATAGATGCGTTTTCTACTCCGTCGGTAACAAGCGAATATTCTTTCAACAAACTGTAATGCGTTGTCAAAACGGCTTTAGTTTTTGCCCTTCTCATATATTCAGTAATAGCGAGAGCCAGAGCAGCACCCTCGTTGGGTTCTGTTCCCGCACAAAGTTCGTCTAATAACACCAGAGTTTTCGAATTTATATTTGACAGAATAAACGTAATATTTTTTATATGACTGGAAAAAGTGCTAAGGCTTTGCTCAATACTTTGTTCGTCGCCAATATCACAAAAAATATCCTCATATAAAGATATTTGTGAGCCGTCAGAAGCGGGTATATACATTCCGCCATATGTCATAAGACAAAACAGTCCAATTGTTTTTAGCGTTACGGTTTTACCGCCCGTATTTGGACCGGTCACAACGATTACGTCAAAATCTTTGCCAAGATTGACTGTAATCGGCACGACTTTGTCTTTATTCAGAAGCGGATGCCGTCCGTTTATTATGTCACAAAAACCGTTTTCATTCAAGACAGGTCTAACGCCTTTTATGTCGATTGAATATCGGGCTTTTGCAAAAGCAACATCTATATCGGAAATAATCTCTTGGTTTTTAATGAGTCGGTCGGAAATAGTCGAAACTTGTTTTGTAAATTCTTGCAAAATACGCTCTATTTCTTCGGCTTCTTGGAGTGATAGCGTTTTTAGTTCGTTATTTAGATTGACAATCGCCAAAGGCTCTATAAAAACGGTGGAGCCGCTGGCGGACTGGTCGTGTACAAGCCCCGAAACAGCTCCTTTATACTCCTGTTTTACGGGTATAACATATCTGCCGCCACGCATTGTTACGATTGCGTCTTGCAGATACGGGGCCATAGCTTTTGATTTTGTATAGCTTGCGAGCTTTTCACGAATTTCAGCGTTGACTTTTTTGATTTTTCGCCTTATTGAAGCAAGCTCGTCGCTGGCACGATCGCTCATCTCGTCTTCGGATATAATGGAAATGTCTATTGTTTCCTCAAGCGCTTTGTCGGCATAGATATTTATGCCTAAATCCTTTATCAAACACTCAGGCAATAAAGCAAAATTCATTATTGTCGCTTTTGTGTTTCTCGAAAGCCGCAGTATACGCATCACACGCAGCAATTCTTTCATCGAAAGCGTGGATACTATTCTCGCTTTTTGTGCCGCTTCGGTAATATCGTCAAAGTTGAAATCGGGAATAACCGCATTATCGACGTATTGACGAGCTTCTTGCGTCAGATTCAACAAATATTCGATATTGTCAATATCTTCTGACGGAGCGGTCGCCAAGACCTTTACTTTTGCTGTCTGGCTTACCGCAAAGTCTGAAACTCTTTGCAAAACGGTGTTGTATTCTAGTTTTTGTATGGTTTTTTGATTCATTATCTCAATTTTGCGCCCAATTTTTCATTTAAAGTTTTAAGACACTTGTTTATTTGCGGGTCAATGTCGGCATCTTTCAGCGTTTGCTCGCCCCTAAATTTTACTGACAACGCAACGCTTTTTTTGCCGAATTCGATTTGATTTCCTTTATACACGTCAAAAACTTTCACGCTTTCGCACAGCGGACATGTTGACTTTATTATTTCAACAATTTGCTCCGCCATAACTCCGTCGTCAACCACAAAAGCAAAATCTCTGTCAATAGCGGGGAATTTTGGAATTGGTTGAAGTTTAATAGTAGGATTATATAAAGGCAAAACTTTGTCAAAATCTATTTCAGCAACATAAACGTTTGCGAGTGAAAAATTTTGTGCCACTACGGGATGTATCTGACCGAAATACCCTATTTTTTCGCCGTTTGCATAAATATCGGCAGAAATACCGGGGTGCAAAATACTTTCGTTTGAGCGTTGTATTTTTACGTCTATTCCCAAAGCATTCAGCGTTTGGATTATGTCGGATTTTACCGTATAAAAATCGTACCCGCTTACAGCTAATGTCAAAGTGTCTTTTTCTTGCGGTAATTTTGTCAGTTGGGCTTCTTCTGACAAATATACCCTTGCATATTCGAATATTTTAAATTCGTAGTTACCTTTTGATTGATTTGTTTCACACACTTCCAATAAACTTGGAAGCAATGAAACACGCATCAAGCTCAGCTCTTCACCCAAAGGATTGATGAGCGGAATATAATTTGTTTTATCGGTTTCAGGGTTTAGTAAAGTTTTATTTACCAATGCTTTGCCGTAAAACGAGTAAGTTTTTGCTTCTTGATAGCCAAAACCGCACAATATACGTTTTAGCTTGTCCACTATCTTCATAGTTTCGGTTTTTCCGCCCTTTGTAACGCTTGCGGTGGGCAGCATAGTTGAAACTATATTGTCATAGCCGTAAAGGCGAATGATTTCCTCTATTATATCGCAGTCACGGGAGATGTCTTCTCTATACTGCGGAATAACGCAAGACAGTTCTCCGTCTTTTAGACTTGTTTCGATATTAAGACAGTTTAAAATTTCCAAAACTTTTTCCTGCGGTACAGCCACTCCCAAAAGCTTTTGAATGCGACTATAAGGAAATTGCAAAACGCTGGGTTTTGTTGAGGTTTCAATTTCGATTTTTCCTTGTGCTATTTTTCCGCAATTTAATTTTTGGACAAGATGCAACGCTCTGTCCATAGCCAGCTTTGTAGTGTACGTGTCCACGCCTTTTTCAAAACGGGCGGACGAATCGCTGTGTATTTTTAGTTTTTTGCTGTTGTGACGAATATTTTCACGGTTAAATTTTGCAGCTTCAAAAGCAACCGTTTTTGTTTGGTCGCTTATGCCTGAGTTTTCTTCGCCCATTATACCAGCCAAACCTACCGCTCTTGTCTTGTCGGCTATTACCAAAGTATTTTCGTCCAAGATATATTCTTTGTGGTCGAGTAATGTTATTTTTTCATTTTGTTTTGCACGCCTTACAATCACAGTCTTTTCATTGATTTCGTTGTAATCAAATGCGTGCATAGGCTGACCAAGTTCGGTTAAAACATAGTTTGTAATGTCTACAAAAGTATTAAATGTGCTGTGTCCCGAAAAATAAAGACGGCGAGTCATCCACAGTGGTGAACGCTCAATAACGGCATCAGTAACAACCGCCATATTGTAGCTGGGGCAAAGGTCTTTATCTAAAACGCTTGCGGTTACCATATCTTTGGTGACGCTTACGCTGTCGCAAGTATAAGCAACGTCTACATCTTTGACTTTTTTGCCGAGAGTTGCCGCAACTTCACGAGCAAGTCCATACACGCTTCCGCAGTCTGGACGGTTGCTTGTGATACTTACGTCCAAAACATAGTCGTCATAACCCAATACGGTTTTCATATCTGTGCCGATTTTTTCTTTTCTGTCCAATATCAAAATGCCGTCAACAGACGCTCCCGGATACACCTCTTCGGTTGCGCAAAGTTCTTCGCCGCCGCAAAGCATACCGTTTGATTCTACACCACGCAGTTTGCCTTTTTCGATATGTTTACCGCAAGGCAGGTCGGATTTGTGCAACGCAACAGGAACAACGTCCCCTTCGTTCACATTAGTCGCACCCGTCACGATTTGCAAAACTTCTTTGCCAATGTCAACTTGACAAACTTTGAGTCTGTCGGCGTCGGGATGTTTTTCTATTTTTACAATTTTACCAACAACGACATTACGCAGATTTTCACCGAGATAGGTCACTTCTTCCACTTCAAAGCCAGTGGAAACAAGTTTTTTACATAATGTTTCTACGTCTACGTCTATATCTACATATTCTTTTAACCAAGATAATAATGCTTTCATAAAATTTGTTCCCTCCCCTTAGTCCTTAAACTGCTTTAAAAAGCGAATGTCATTTTCGTAACATAATCTAATATCGGGTATGCCATATTTTATCATCGCCATACGCTCCATTCCAAAACCAAAAGCGTATGCACTGTATTTACTGCTGTCTATACCGCAGTTTTCCAAAACGAACGGATGCACCATACCTGCGCCGAGTATTTCCACCCAACCTGTGCCTTTGCATACGTTACAGCCTTTTCCGCCGCAATTACTGCAAGTAAGGTCGACTTCCACGCTTGGCTCTGTAAACGGGAAATATGACGGACGCAAGCGGACTTGCGTTTTTTTGTCAAACAAATTTTTTGCCATATATTCCAAAGTGCCTTTGAGATCGGACAAAGTAATACCTTCATCCACCACCAAACCTTCTATTTGGTGGAAAATCGGAGTGTGTGAAGCGTCGGAATCCGAACGGTAAACTCTGCCGGGACAAAGCATTTTTATCGGCGGTTTTTTGCGTTCCATAGTCCTTACTTGATTTGGAGAAGTGTGAGTTCTTAAAAGTATGTTTTGAGTAATATAAAAAGTGTCCTGCATATCACGAGCGGAGTGATCAGACGGAATATTCAACGCTTGAAAATTGTAATAATCCGTTTCGATTTCTGGACCTTCCAAAACTTCAAAACCCAAGTTTATGAACAATTCCAAAACTTCATTTTGTATTTTCGTAATCGGATGAAGTCCACCCAAAACGGCAGGGTCAAACTTGTCCAAAGATATATCGATGAATTCTTTACTTAGTTTTTGTTGAAGTTCGATTTTTGATAAACGTTCTTCGGCAATACTAAATTCATTTTCTAACAAATTTCTTGCATCGTTCACATAAACGCCGACGACGGGTCTTTCTTCGGGCGGAACGTCTTTCATTCCACGCAAAATGGCGGTCAGTTCTCCGCTTTTGCCCAAAAACTTAACCTTTGTTTCCATAAGTTTTGACATAACGTCAGCTTGTGCAATTTCGTTTTTGCAGTTTTCGATAAGTTTTGCAATTTTTTCTTTCATAACATTTTCGCTCCTTAGCCTTATAAAAAAACCCCGATATGC
>DAOPIV010000011.1:0-6217 GCA_035399325.1 Clostridia bacterium
CTTACGCAAACAACATCAACACCGAAGAAGGCGGAAGCCATCTTGACGGATTTAAAGCGGCGTTAACCAAAACGATTAACGATTACGGTAAAAAATTTGGACTATTAAAAGACGATGACAAACTCTCGGGAGACGACGTACGCGAAGGACTGACGGCAGTTATCTCGGTAAAACTTGAAGAACCGCAGTTTGAAGGACAAACCAAGACAAAATTGGGCAACAGCTCTATGCGGACTGCGGTAAACCGAGTAGTAGGTGAGGAGCTGGGCATATTTTTGGAAGAAAACCCGACGCAGGCAAAAGAGCTTGTGGTCAAATGTGTGAGCGCTCAAAGAGCAAGGGACGCAGCACGCAGAGCAAGAGAAATGTCACGTAAAAACTTTTTGGGTTCAACCGCACTGCCGGGTAAGCTCGCAGACTGCACCGAAAAAGATCCGCAGCATTGCGAAATATATTTGGTGGAAGGCGATTCCGCAGGAGGAACTGCAAAACAAGGCAGAGACCGCCGTTTCCAAGCGATACTCCCCTTACGAGGCAAGATTTTGAATGTGGAAAAAGCTCGCTTGTCAAGGGTTTTGGAAAACGAAGAAATCAAAGCAATGATTACAGCTTTCGGTTGCGGCATTTACGACGATTTTGATGAAAACAAACTTAGATACGACAGAATTATTTGTATGACGGACGCAGACGTGGACGGCAGTCATATACGCATACTTATGCTAACTTTCTTTTTCCGCTATATGAGACCGTTGATTGAAAAAGGGCATATTTATATCGCACAGCCGCCGCTTTATCGTATTGTGAAAAACAAGCAGGAATACTACGTTTTCAATGACGAGGAGCTAAACAACAAACTCAATCAGCTTGGACGCAAAGGCTGCGATGTCAATAGATACAAAGGCTTGGGCGAAATGTCAAGTCATCAGCTTTGGGAAACGACAATGAATCCCGAAACGAGAACCATGCTGCAAGTGACAATGGAAGACGCATATGAAGCTGACGAGATATTTACCGTTTTGATGGGCGAAAAACCCGAATTGAGAAGAGAATTTATTGTCGAAAACGCAAAACTCGTCAAAGAGCTGGACGTATAGGAGTGTAGAGTAAATGGCAAACAAAGAAGTAAATATTGAAAAAGAAGAATATATAAAAGCCTTAAGCGAAACAAAAGTGGAGAAAGTTAAAGTCGTTGAAGAGATGAAAAAATCCTTCATTTCTTACGCTATGGCTGTAAACGTTTCCCGTGCCATTCCCGATGTGCGTGACGGACTTAAACCCGTTCATAGACGTATTTTATACGCAATGGGCGAACTGAATTTGTTTTCAGACAAACCTTACAGAAAATCGGCGTTGATTGTCGGCGACGTTTTGGGTAAGTACCACCCGCACGGCGATTCATCCGTATATGATGCTTTGGTAAGACTTGCGCAAGATTTTTCCATTCGCTGTCCTTTGGTGGATGGTCAGGGAAACTTCGGTTCGGTGGACGGTGATCCGCCGGCAGCTTACCGTTATACAGAAGCAAAACTCAGCAAAATCGCCAGTGAAATGCTGCGTGATATAGAAAAAGAAACCGTCAACTTTTACCCGAACTTTGACGAGACACGTCAGCAACCCGAAGTTTTGCCGAGCAGATTTCCAAATTTATTGGTAAATGGCGCGGACGGTATCGCCGTTGGTATGGCGACAAACATTCCGCCCCATAACCTTGGTGAGGTTATTGACGGCACGGTGGCTTTGATAGACAACCCCGACATTACGATAGACGAATTGATGAAATATATTCCTTGCCCAGATTACCCGACAGGCGGCGTACTGATGGGCAGAGGTACGGTAAAACAAGCGTACCGCACGGGTCACAGCACTGTTATGTTGCGCGCGAAAACCGAGATAGAAGAATTTGCAAACGGCACACGCAACCGCATTGTTGTTACTGAGCTACCGTATCAAGTCAACAAAGCAAGACTTATCGAGTCTATGGCAAATATGGTAAAAGACAAGCGTATCGAAGGGATTTCCGACATAAAGGAAGAATCCGACAGACACGGTATGCGAATTGTTATTGATCTTAAACGTGAAGCAAATCCGCAAGTGGTGCTAAATACTTTGTACAAACACACACAACTTCAAATAAGTAACGGTATTACCTTATTGGCATTAGCTGACGGCGAACCAAAAATACTCAACCTTAAAGAAATTTTGCAGTACTATGTAGCTCACCAAAGAGACGTTATTGTTCGGCGTACAAAATACGACCTTGAAAAAGCCGAAGAAAGATGTCATATCATAGAAGGCTTGGTTATAGCCGTCACAAACATTGATGAAGTTGTAAAAATTATTAAAAGTTCAGCTGATACTGCCGACGCAAGCCAAAAACTAATGTCAACTTTTTCACTTTCGGAAAAACAAGCCAATGCGATATTGGAAATGCCTTTAAGACGGCTCACGCACCTTGGCGTGGACGCATTGAAAGCGGAATTACAGCAACTGCAAGACCTAATAGCCGAGTATAAATCTATTATTGCTAGTCCTGCAAAAGTTGGAGAAATAATAAAAACCGATTTAGGTGAAATAAAAGAAAAATACGGCGTGCCGAGAGCGACGGAAATATCCGTTGATTACGGCGAAATAAATATAGCCGATCTGGTTGAAAAAGAAGACGTCGTTATTTCAATGACTCATTTTGGCTACATCAAAAGACTCCCAACTACAGAATACAGAGCGCAAAGAAAAGGTGGTGTGGGCATAACGGCGCATAAGCCAAAACAAGAAGACTTTGTGGAAAATATGTTTATTTCCAATACTCACGACGACCTATTATTCTTTACCAACAAAGGCAAAGTGTATGTCATAAAAGCGTATGAAGTCCCCGAAGCGGAAAGAACTGCAAGGGGAAGAGCTATTGTTAACTTGTTGCAATTAACCGACGGCGAAAAAGTCACAATGGTAATACCGCAAAAAGAAGACGCTGAAGGTTACCTAATAATGGCGACAAAACAGGGCTTAATTAAAAAAACATCACTGAACGAATTTTCTTCCATAAGAAAAGTCGGCAAAATTGCAATATCGCTGACCGAAGGGGACGAGCTTATTGCTGTGGCTATGACCGACGGCAAAGACGAAATACTTGTCGCTTCAAAAGACGGAAAATGTATACGGTTTTGTGAAACTGACGTCAGACCGATGGGCAGAGAAGCCCAAGGTGTACGCAGTATCAAGCTTGACGACGATGATTTTGTCGTTGATATGACAATACTAAAAGAAAATTGTCAAGTAATCACCGTATCGGAAAACGGATACGGAAAGCGTAGCTGTATAGAGGATTATCGTTTGCAGTCTCGTGGCGGAAAAGGCATCAAAGCAGGCGTGTTTAACGAAAAAACAGGTAAACTTGTAAATTTGAAACTCATAGACCCCGAAGACGACGTTATGCTTATTGCCGACAGCGGAATAATCATTCGTGTTAATGCGGAAGAAATCAGCAAGATAGGCAGAGATACTTTGGGGGTTCGCATTATGAAACTTAAAGATGAGGATTCAAAAGTCGTAAGCGTGTCCACAACGCCTAAAGAAGCGGACGAAATAAACGAAGCGGACGAGTAAGGTTTCAAAAAAAGGAGCTAGAAAATGGATTTTAAAAAGCACTTGGCGTCATTGGTGAACATTCCAGATGTAAACGAAAATGAAATAGAGTCTATGCTTATGGAAATAGAAGACCCGAAAATGGGCGATTTTGCTTTACCTTGCTTTAAATTTGCAAAACAGCTGCGTAAATCGCCTGCCTTAATAGCGCAAGAGTTTGCGAAAGATATTAAACCCGACGCAGTACTTGAAAAAGTTGAAGCGGTAAACGGGTATCTAAATTTTTTCCTAAACCGCCAAAAATCAGCGGAGATTATTTTAAATGAAATCTCGGCAGTTTCTGATTTTGGAAAAAGCGATAGCGGAAAGGGAAAAACTATATGTATCGATTATTCTTCAATAAACATTGCAAAGCCTTTTCACATCGGACACCTTGGCACTACCGCACTAGGAAATTCGTTAAAACGCATTTTTTTAGAACAAGGTTACAATGTTGTGGGAATAAACCACCTTGGCGACTGGGGAACACAATTTGGCAAACTTATTGTTGCGTATAAACTTTGGGGAGATACTGTTGATATTGATGGCGGCGGACTGAAAGAACTTCAAAAAATTTACGTCCGTTTTCACGTCGAAGCGGAGAAAAACCCCGAGTTAGAAGAACAAGCGAGATTTTGGTTTGCAAAAATAGAGCAAGGCGACAAAGAAGCGATGAAGCTTTTTGAATATTTCAAAAAAATAACTTTGGACGAAGTGAAAAAGGTTTACGAAAGACTAGATGTGACTTTTGACAGCTGGGACGGCGAAAGTTTTTTCAATGACAAAATGCAACCGCTTTTAAACGAACTTAGAGAGAAAAAAGTTACTGAAATATCTGAAGGAGCGGAAATAATAGACTTGTCGGCATACGATATGCCTCCATGTTTATTGGTAAAAAAAGACGGAGCGTCGCTTTACGCAACAAGAGATATGGCGGCGGCGGTTTACCGCAAAAAAACCTATGATTTCTATAAAAGTTTGTATGTAGTGGCTTTGCAGCAAAACTTGTATTTTCGTCAGCTTTTTAAAGCTTTAGAAATAGCGGGTTACGATTGGGCAAAAGATATGGTGCACGTCGCTTATGGTATGGTTTCACTGGAAGAAGGCAGTATGTCCACCCGTAAAGGTAACACAGTCTGGCTAACCGACGTGCTTGACAAAGCTGTGGAAAAAGCCCTGAACACTATAAATGAGAAAAGCCCCGACAAAGTAAATAAAGAACAAATAGCCGAAGAAGTTGGCGTGGGTGCTGTTGTTTTTTCGGCACTATGCAACAACCGTATGAAAGATATTGTTTTTAGCTTTGACAGAGTGCTAAATTTTGACGGCGAGACGAGTCCCTATATACAATACACTCACGCAAGATGCTGTTCGGTTTTGGAAAAAGCGGAAGAAACGGATACAAAAAAATACGATTTTTCCGTGTTTGAAAATGAAGAAAGTATAGTTTTGTTAAAACTGCTTAATATTTTCCCCGAAAAAATAACCGAGGCGGGTGAAAAATATGAACCGTCGATTATCGCAAACTATCTTATCGATGTGGCGCAAGCTTTTAATAAATATTATTTCGAAAACCGCATTTTGGGCGATGAGTTCGACAAACAAGCTGCAAGACTAATGCTGGTACGCTCCACAAAAGACGTTATCGCAAAGGGATTGTATTTGCTGGGAATAAAGTCACCGCAAAAGATGTAAAATTTATTTAGTAAATAAGGATTATAAAAAAATCAACCGTATCAACTAAATTTACAGCAACTAGCAGTTGACAGTTTTTGGAGGAATTTGAGTTTCTAATTCCTCTTTTTTTATTGTGTTGAAATAATTATTATGGTATCATACCATATATGAAAATTTTGAAAGAATACTTAAAACCTTATACAGGTAAAATCATAACAATAGCTCTTTTGTATGCTTTGTCTATGGTATCAATGGTAATATCGCCAAAGATTATGTCAAACATTATTACTTTTGGTATAGCCGAACAAGATATGTATTACATATGGACACGAGGCTTGCTAATGCTTGCCGTGGCAACCCCCACATTGCTTAATATTCTTGTTATATCAAAAATAAAAGCCGATTTATCCACCGGGTACACGTCTGATTTGAGAAAGGCTATTTTCAAAAAAGTGAACTCGCTTACTTTTGAAGAATATTCTTCAAAAGGAACGGCAAGTTTGTACACCCGCTCTACAGACGACACTTGGTTTTTGCAGGAGGTAATCGGACAAATCATTTACGTAGTGGTTTCGACGCCTTTACTGTTTATCGGCGGTATCGTTATGACGTTTATCGCAGACTGGATTTTGGCTTTGATTATGATTGGCATTTCACCCGTCATTATGTTTTTGATTTGGCTTATAAACAGAAAACTGTTCGGGCTTTATGACAACAGCGAAAAATATATGGATTTGCAAAACAAAGTAATGCGTGAAAGATTGAAAGGCTTGCGTGTTATACGCTCGTTTAATAAAGAGCCGTATGAACACGAAAGAATTTCCAAAGCAACAAAAACAATGGCAGTATATATCATAAAAGCCAATGTTTTGACAAGCATTGTTCAACCAATTTCCGCATTTTTGCTTAATATCGCAAC
>DAOPIV010000011.1:6317-18685 GCA_035399325.1 Clostridia bacterium
GCTTTGGACTATCTCACTGAATCAAAACTCAGAAAAAAAGTTAATAAATATCTAAACGGCAAAACGCAGATGGTTGTTACCCAAAGAGCGGCGACAGCTATGCGCTGCGACAAAATTTACGTTATGGACCAAGGTGAAGTAGTCGGAAGCGGAACGCACGAAGACTTATTAAAGACCTGTTCGGTATACAGAGAAATTTACGAGTCACAACTTGGAGGTGTAATGAATGGCTAAAAAAGAAAAAAAGAAAAATTTGACCTCAAAAACATTACGCCGCATGTTTGTTGACATAAAGCCGATTTTGGGATACTTATTTTTGGGATTGTTCATTTGTTCAACAAGCGTTATATTAGGTCTTATTGCTCCCATAGTTTTGGGTAGGATAACAGATTCGATTTATGCTTACTGGGAAAGCAAACAGATAATAGGCGGAGCGGCAATTTTAGAAAAAGCCGAACTGATAAAAAATTCTATTACGCTTGCGGCGATTTATTTCGGCTCGGCTGTAGTAGCTGTGTCAAACTGGATTGTTATGAACAATGTAGTTTCAAGATTTTACGCTTGCGGCATGAGAATAAAAATGTCCGACAAAATAATTCGCCTGCCAATAAAATACATTGACAAAACTCCAAACGGAGACATTATTTCCCGTATGATGAGCGATGTATCGCACATGGGTACGTCATTACATACCATAATCAATATTTTAACATACGGATTTTTGCAGCTTATCGGCGTTGTGTTTATGATGTTCCGAATAAATGCGTTGATGGCAGCACTCGTTATCGTTATCATCCCGATATCACTTTTGGTAACGTTACTAATGGCATCCAGAGTGGAAAAATACTACGACAAAGCAAGGAAGCATGTCAGCGGATGGTATTCTTTGATAGAAGAAGATTATTCGGGATTTGACACCATTAAGGCTTTTCATTTGGAAGCAAAACAAAATGCCCGTCAAGCGGAAATCACCGAAGATATTCGCAGAGAGGATTGTAAAGGCAGTGCGCTTGTAAATAAAATACAGCCAATGATAAGTATATTGAATACCATTGCATTTGCGGGCATTTGCGTTTTGGGCGGTTATCTGGCAATGAGTGGGATTATTTCCGTCGGCGATGTTGTTGCAGTTTTGATATATTCACGTATGATAACAGATCCTCTTGATACAATAGCGCAAAACTTTGGTAATATTCAAAGAGTATTTACTTCAGCGAGAAAAGTTTATGAATTGCTAGACGAAGAAGAAATGTCCCTTCCAACAAATCCAACAATACCTGCCGTTAAGGGAGAAGTGGTATTTCAAGACGTAAACTTTTCCTATACGGAAGATAAACCATTGATTGAAAACTTAAACTTGCATATTAATCCTGGACAAAAAGTCGCTATCGTAGGTCCTACAGGCGGGGGAAAAACAACTATAGTAAATCTTTTAATGAGATTTTATGATGTGGACAGCGGTAAAATTTTGATTGACGGAATCGATTCCACACAAATGGACAGAAATCAAGTCAGAGATATTTTCGGTATGGTTTTGCAAGACACTTGGCTTTTTAGCGGTACTATTTACGACAATATTGCGTACGGCAAAGAAAACGCCACTCCGGAAGAAGTAATGGAAGCGGCAAAAAGCGCACGTATCGATTTCTTTATTGACACAATGCCCAATGGTTACGACACTATGATAAACGAAGAAACGAGCAATATAAGCGCAGGTCAAAAGCAAATGCTTACCATTGCAAGAGCATACTTGTCAAATAAACCCATACTGATTTTGGATGAAGCGACAAGTAACGTTGATACTCGTACGGAACTGCTTATACAAGAAACGATGGATAAACTCGTAAAAGGCAAAACAAGTTTTGTCATAGCTCATAGACTTTCCACAATAGTGGATTCCGATATAATTTTGGTTGTTGATAACGGACACATTGTAGAAACAGGCACGCACGAGCAGTTAATGGCAAAAAATGGTTTTTATACGGAAATTTACAACAGCCAATACGATTTGCTGAGATAATTTTTGTAAATTTATAACGCTATCAACACAATGTTTTCACACGGAAATTATATATTTAGTCAATAGGAGTTTTTCTATTGACTAAATTTGTCTTACAAGGAGCGGTATGAAAAATAAAATTCTTGTAATTGTTTTTATAATGGTGGCTGTGACCGTTTTTGCAGCAGGTTGCGGAGCGGTGGCAGGACAAAACTATACGCTGTATAAATACATAGATACAGTCTACAGTCTTGCGCCACAAAAACTAATTGATACATATCAATCGATTTCCGCCTCAGAAACGGCAATGACCGTTTCCACGGTAATTATGCCCTGCACTTACGAAATCGAATGTACGATTTTTTATTCTTATTCGGCATATTTTGCCGGAAGTAAGCCGGGAACAGGCTCTATTCAAAAAGTAAATGAATCCGTTACAAAAACTGCAACCGCTTTTATGATAAATGAAAACGGATATTTGTTGACAAATGCGCATGTTATTACGCTGAAAGACGCATCTTCATACAGCGATTTAAAATATGAAGCATGGGAAATAAAAATCAATCTTGCGGAAACAGATACGTATTTCAACGCTTACGTAACTGCATATGACACAGAACTGGACCTCGCTATTTTGAGAGTAAGCACAGCGCAGGTAAATGTTTCAACTTTGGAATACGTCGTTTTTTACAATCTCCAAGACCCTACTTTGGTTGACTACCCGACTACGGAAATGTACTACGGTGAGCCTATCATAATGATAAGTAATACCTTAGGGTACGGTTTAGCTGTTTCACAAGGCATTGTATCGGCACCAAGAAGATATTTCAGCGACGGTATAAATTACACCGCTGCCATTCAAATAAATACGGCGGTAAACCAAGGTGACTCAGGCGGAGCATTATGCAATGTTTTTTCCAGAGTGGTGGGAATGACGACGCACGCTTTGACGCCTGATGGCGCGGATAATGTGGGTTTTGCTATTCCGTCATATACTATTCTTAGATATATAGATGCGGTGAATACGGGCAAAAGCACTGGTGTAGTTTTTGATACCAAACTTGATATAAAATATTACTATACAAATTTGAGAGAATACGCGGAAACCAACATAATGAGTAATTACTCCAAATAAGCAAAATTAGACAAACGCTTTCCTAATTTTTGGGAAGCGTTTTTTATTTATGAAAAACATCTTTTTTTTCCTGTAAAAATATGTTAAAATCACTTCATATGATAAAGGATGTTTTGGCAAGGCACGGATTTTGCTTTAACAAGCAATTTGGACAAAACTTTATAACCGACACAAATCTGCTTTCGGCTATTGTTTCAGACGCAGGTGTCGCAAAAACAGACACCGTAATAGAAATCGGAGCCGGCGCTGGTACTCTTACAAAAGTATTGTCAAATAGTTGCAAAAAAGTAATAGCTTTTGAGATTGATCGCAATCTGAAACCCGTGTTGGATGAAACCCTTGCCGACACCAAAAACTTAGAACTTATGTTTTGCGACATAATGAAGATGAGCATAGCGGAAATAGAAAAAATCGCAGGCGGCAAATACAAGGTGGTTGCAAACCTGCCGTATTATTTGACAACGCCTATTATTATGAACTTTGTGGAAAATGCCGTAAATGCGGAATCACTTACTGTAATGGTGCAAAAAGAAGTAGCGGAAAGATTATCCGCAAAAAACGGCGGTAAAGATTTTGGCGCTATTACTGTGGCTGTTCAAAGCGTCGCTGATGTGAAAACCACAAGAATTGTAAAACGGGATATGTTTTTACCCGCCCCAAACGTTGACAGTGCAGTTGTGCGGATTGATTTTAACAAAAACAAATACGATATTAAAAACAAAGAATATTTTAGGAAAACTGTAAAATACGCTTTCTCGTCAAGACGAAAACAACTGCAAAATAATATTTCCACTTTTTTTAATATAAGCAAAGAAAAATCAATGGAGCTAATCGAAGAAACGGGAGCGGACAAAAACGCAAGAGCGGAAACACTGTCGGTAGAACAGTTTGTAAAACTTTCAAATTTATTACACGAAGAAGAAAGACGCTAGTCAAGATACGATTATGTCTTTTTAATAATACAACGAGATGACATCTAAGGAGGGATTATATGAGCGAAAAAGCAGCAGCCGCCAACGAATTGAGCGTTGAAGAAATCAATAGACGTAAACAGTTTAATAAAAATAAATGGCTGTTTAGTGTGGGCGGCATCGGACGTGATATGGTTTATCAGCTGATTGCGTCATTTTTGATGGTTTATATTCAGTTTGGAGTACCGCTTTCGTTGTCTCAATTTACAACGATAAGCTTGATTATTGGTGTCGGCGGACGTATTTGGGATGCGGTAAACGACCCGATGATGGGAGCGATTATCGAAGGCACTCATATGAGAATGGGCAAGTTTAAACCTTGGATACTTATCGGGGCGTTAACTTGCGGCTTGGCGATAATACTCATGTTCAACATTCAGACGTTGGCGGGTTGGGATTTTGTCGTGTTTATGTGTGTAATGTACTTGCTTTGGGAATCGACATTCACGATGAACGATATAGGTTACTGGTCAATGTTGCCAGCGCTTTCGTCTGTAAAAAAAGAAAGAAACAATGTCACAATGCTGACAGTTCTTTTTGCGGGCGTCGGAGCGATTTTGGCACAAGGACTTATCCCTATGGTTACAACAGGCAACGTGCTTTCCGCATATAGGGTGGTTTCTATCGTTATCGCCGTGGCATTTATCGGCTGTCAGCTTATGACAAGCCTTGGCGTAAAAGAACCCATAAATTATATTGCGGAAAAGAACGAAAAAATTTCGCTGAAAAAGATGTGGCAGACAATAGTCAAAAACGACCAAATTTTGTGGCTGACTTTATCAATGCTTTTCTACAATATAGGCAGTGCGATGCTTGTTTCATTTGCGGCAAACCTATTGTATATGGAAATCGGTTACGACGGATTTTTGTATACGGTTTTGGTTGCGGCATATGGCATACCAAGTATATTTATTAACATAATTTACCCCGTATTAGCAAACAAACTCGGACGTAAAAAACTTCAAGCCATAAGTATTTGTATTGCGATAGTAGGATATATTGGCATTGCAAGTATGGGCTGGATTAACGGCGTTAATATCGTTCTCTTGGCGGTATTTGCGGCGATTGTTTCTATGGGTCAATCGATGTTCTATACGGCGTCTATTATCAATATGACAAACTGCGTGGAATACAACGACTACAAACAAGGTGAACGCAATGAAGCCGTAGTGAGCACCCTAAGACCGTTTATGGCAAAATTTGCGGGTGCAATGCAAATGATAATAGTGACCTTGGTTTTGACTTTATCGGGAATATATGGACTTAGCCAATCGATAAGCACTTTGGAAGCGCAGAAAAACTATTTTGACCTTATGTCCTATCAAGATCAAGTAATTTACGTTGAAAAAATGAATGACCTTGTAGATTTTATCGAACCGCAATTAAGTTCTCTTGAAATCGGAAGCGAGGCATACGAACAAAAAGTAGCGGAGCTTACACAGATGCTTGAAAATGACACGAGTTATGCGTATTACGAACCTTATAAAATAGATGCGGCATATATAACTGCGATTGCGGATGCAAAAGTACTCGTTACGTCATATGACGCAAACAAAAACGTCATACTTTCTTCTGTTGAAATAGGACGCTTTGGCGAAATTGATGATTTGGAACAAGCTATATTAGATAAAATTGGAGCAGCGTCAAGTTACGATGTGACGCTTGATTTGGGCGGAACAAACAGCGCAGCGGACATAAACTTCAAAGCAAAATCCACAGACAGTATGAGGGTTTGGCTTAGGGTTGCCGTTGCGGGTATTCCAATCATATGCTTATTTATCGCATGGCTCATTCAACGCAAAAAGTTTATTATTGATGAAGAATATTACGATGATATGATTACAAAAATAGAACAAAGAAACAGCGAGAATAAATAGATTTAGTTAAAAATCCCCGTCTTTATGGCGGGGCTTTTCTTTGCTCGATTAAAAAATAAATTTAACAAATCTTTAATTTATTTATGGTACTCTTATTTTAGAAAAATTTTCGTGCGGTAAAGTCAAATTTATTTGAAGTTTAAACGCTTAGGTATATGTAAAAAATTTAAGATATTGAAATGACAAGATAGTGTAAATAAAAATTATAATAAAAATTAAAGATTGACAAACAGTCTCGCTGGTGGTATGCTTATGCCGTTGCGGTAAGATTTTTTACCGCTCCTATCACGAGTGTTGGAGGGAACGGACCCAAAGAAGACACAGCAGCCCCCGAGCGTAAAAAATTTGGGAAAGGTGCTAAATTCCGCAGGGCAACCTGAAAGATAGGACAACTAATAATTTTTAAAAGTTGTCTTGTCTTGATTAAAATATCAAGACATTTTTATTTACAAGGAGAGTTAAATTAAATGAGCGAAAAAAGACTTTTCACTTCGGAAAGCGTAACCGAAGGACATCCCGACAAAATTTGCGACCAGATTTCAGATGCTATTTTAGATGCAATACTGGCAAAAGACCCATATGCAAGAGTCGCTTGTGAAACGGTAGTTTGCACAGGCACGGTTTTTATTATGGGCGAAATTACGACAGACTGCTATGCGGACATTAGAGCCATTGCAAGAAAAACCATAGCGGACATTGGTTACACACGTGCAAAATACGGGTTTGATGCCGAAACTTGCGCAGTACTAACCAGTATTGATGAACAATCTCCAGATATAGCTTTGGGAGTCGACCGTGACGGAGCAGGCGACCAAGGTATGACTTTTGGTTATGCTTGTGATGAAACGAGCGAACTTATGCCGCTGCCCATAATGCTTTCGCATAAAATCGCAAAAAAACTTGCCGACGTTAGAAAAAGCGGTGAAATAAAATATCTTCGTCCAGACGGAAAATGTCAAGTGACCGTGGAGTATGACGGCGATAAACCTGTTAGGGTTGACTGCGTTGTGCTTTCGGCTCAGCATGCGCATGATACGGCACACGACCAAATAGAAAAAGATATGATAGAAAAAGTCATAAAGGCCGTTATTCCGTCAAATTTACTGGATAATGAAACAAAATATTACATTAACCCGACGGGAAAATTTGTGATTGGCGGACCGGCAGGCGACAGCGGACTTACTGGAAGAAAAATAATTGTTGATACCTACGGCGGAAGCTGTCCGCACGGCGGCGGAAGTTTTTCGGGCAAGGACCCCACAAAAGTCGACCGCAGCGCAGCTTATATGGCAAGATATATTTGTAAAAATATAGTAGCCGCAGGTTTGGCAAAAAAAATTCAACTCCAGATTTGTTACGCTATCGGCAGAGCGGAGCCTGTTTCCATTGATGCAAACACTTTTGGAACGGGAGTTTTGACGGATAATGAAATAGCGAAAATTGTGCGGAAGGAGTTTGATTTGACGCCAAAGGGTATCATAAAAACTTTGGATTTACGTAAACCAATTTATCAAAAAACAGCGAATTACGGTCATTTTGGCAGAGACGAGTTTTCTTGGGAAAAACTCGATAGAGTGACAGACCTTAAAAAATATAAAAAATGATAATAAAAGGCACGGTAGAAGACGTTGTTTTTTACAACGAGCAAAACGGATATTGCGTTATTCGGGTTTTATCAGACGCCAAGCTAGTTACTTGCGTTGGCAATATGCCTGTCGTATCGGCAGGTGAAGTAGTGGAACTCGAAGGCGAACAAATAACTCACGTTAAATACGGCGAGCAGTTTTGCGTGAAAAATTTTACCGTAAACGCACCCACCAGTAAAGCGGGTGTCGTAAGGTATCTCGGGAGCGGACTTATTAGAGGAGTTGGAGAAATCACAGCCGCCAAAATTTATGACGCTTTTGGCAAGGATACGATGAACGTTATTGAAAACGACCCAAAAAAGCTTACGACAATAAAAGGTATTTCTGCTGAAAAAGCGAAAATTATTTCCGAGTGCTACAATGAAAACAAACAAATGCAGAAACAGGTTATGTTTTTGCAGGGATACAATATTTCAATAAACACTGCGATAAAAATTTATAATGTGTACAAAGAATCGTCAAAAAGCGTAGTTAAGCAAAATCCTTACAAACTCATTGACGATGTGGACGGAATAGGATTTATCACGGCGGACAAAATAGCGCGCAATTTAGGCATTGAGATTGACAGCCCTTTTAGGCTCAGAGCGGCGGTTATATACACGCTTAAAGACACGGCGGAAAAACAAGGCAACACTTATCTTACTTATCAAAGGCTGAAAAACGAAGCCGCAAATATTTTAAAACTTGATATTGAGTCAAGCTCGGCATACGAGGACGTAATTGACAGACTGGTTTTAGATGCGGTACTGAAAGATTTTGCCGTTGACGGAAATAGATGTATAGCCCTGAGCCGCTACTACAACACGGAAAAATTTATCGCTTCAGCGCTCACAAAACTAAATCGTGAAACGGTAATAATCGATGCTGATTTAGATGTGCTTATAGCTGAATTTGAAAGAATAAACGATATAAAATTTCACAAGAATCAAATCGACGCAGTCAAAGCCGCAGTCACAAATGGTGTTACGGTAATAACTGGCGGTCCCGGTACTGGCAAAACCACAATAGTAAAATGTATAGCGTATATACTTGATACGCATAAATGCAAAACTGAGTTTTGTTCGCCGACTGGCAGAGCGGCAAAAAGACTTGGGATTTCCACGGAAAAGGACGCAAAAACCATTCACAGATTGCTTGGTATGAATTTTTCCACAGGCGAGCCTAATTTTGCTTTTAATCAATACAACCAGCTGCCCTGCGAAGCTGTCGTCGTGGACGAAGTTTCTATGGTGGACGTGTTTATTATGAATAGCCTCTTAAAGGCTTTACAAAACCGCACGAAACTTATTTTGGTGGGCGACAAAGACCAGCTGCCTTCTGTCGGGGCAGGGAACGTGCTTGCCGATATTATTAGCAGCGGCGATGTGGACGTGCAGTATCTTACCCATATTTACCGCCAAGAGGCAGACAGCCTAATCATTACCAACGCACACGCAATAAACGGCGGTAAAATGCCGAAAATCGACAACACAAGCAAAGATTTTTTCTTTATAGAGCAAAAGCCCGACATAACGATGGTTGAGACTGTTGTTAATTTGGTGTCTGAAAGACTGACAAAGTTTACGGGCGCAAGCGGATTTGATATACAAGTGTTAGGTCCTATGAAAAGCGGTATTGCAGGTGTGCAAAATCTTAACAGACGGCTTCAAGCAAAACTTAACCCTTTTAATTCAATAAAAAAAGAAATTCGTGTCGGCGAAACGACATTCCGTGTCGGAGACAGAATAATGCAGATAGTCAATGATTACGAGATGAAGTGGACAAAGGTTCGGGAAAACATCACAGAGCAAGGCGAGGGAGTATTTAACGGCGACATCGGTTTTATTACTTCAATAGAAGAGGGAATGGCGGAAATAAGTTTTGACGATGACAGAGTTGCACAATATACGCCGTTGGATTTATTTAACATTCAACTGGCGTATGCTGTAACAATACACAAAAGCCAGGGCAGCGAGTTTGATACGCTTGTCATTGCACTCACAAACGGACCGCCCACAATATTAAATAAAAATCTTTTGTATACCGCAGTAACACGTGCAAAGAAAACAGTAGTACTGGTATGCGGAAAAAAATTATTGAATATGACGGTAAGAAACAATTACATATCCGAAAGATTGACCATGCTATCTCGATTTTTGAAGGAAGAAAATGAAAAATACGACAAATTTTTTATCCAGAATTAAAGCAAAATTCGGTTCATTTTTTGGAATGCATTACTTTAAATGTATCTGCTGTGGAGCGGACGTATTTGACGAAAGCGGAATATGCGTCCTATGCAAGCCAAAAATAGAACTGAACGACGGCAAAACTTGCGTTAAATGCGGTAAACCCGTCGTTGAAAATGATTTTTGCAATTGTGGTAAAAGAGAACTGTTTTTCGATCGCGCGTATTCGCCTCTGATTTACGATGGACTTACCCGCAAAGCTATGCTTTCATATAAATTTGGCGGTATGACTTATATTTCGAAAACTTTTTCAAAAATGCTTGCAGATAAAGCAGTAAAAGAAAACATTGATTTTGATATTGTGACCTACGTGCCGCTTACGAAAAAAGATTTGCGTAAGCGTGGTTATAACCAAACAAGTTTGCTAGCGCACGGCTTTTGTGATATACTAGCACTGTCGCAACCGATGGAACTTTTAACCAAAATAAAGCAAACAAAAAAGCAAGAAAAACTCGATTTTAAAGAACGTTCAACAAACCTTGTCGGTGCATTTATTGTAACGGACAAAAGCATTATTAAAGGAAAAAAAGTTTTGATTATTGACGATGTTTTTACAAGCGGAGCTACCACTAGCGAATGCGCGAAAGTTTTGAAAAAAAACGGAGCGGAAAAAGTTTTTGTGCTAACGGTAGCTACGAGAAAAGAAAATATATTGATGGATTAAATGCTATAAAAGGAGACAAAAAAGAATGTCAAACGAACTGGGTGGAGCAAATAAAAGAGCGTTAAAACAATTAGAAAAAATCGCTGCAAAGGTGGAAGCCTTAGCGGATAAATATGCAGCGTTTACCGATAAGCAGTTATTAGATATGACTGCACAATTCAAGGATAGATACAGCGGCGGCGAGAGTTTGGACAATTTGCTGCCCGATGCATACGCTGTTTGTCGTGAAGCGGCAACAAGGGTTTTACGGATGAGACACTTTCATGTACAAATACTTGGCGGTATTGCGCTTCATCAAGGCAGAATTTGCCAGATGAGCACAGGTGAAGGAAAAACTTTGGTGGAAACAATGCCCGCATACCTAAACGCTATTACAGGCAATGGCGTTCATATAGTCACAGTAAACGAATATTTAGCAAAGCGTGATGCCGAGTGGATGGGAAAAGTTTTCAGATTTTTGGGGCTTACAGTCGGCATAATATATACAAAACAATCGCTTGAGGAAAAGAAAAAAGCATATCAAAGCGACATTACCTACGGAACAAACAACGAATTTGGTTTCGATTATTTGCGTGACAATATGGCTCGCTCAAAAGAAGGCAGAGTACAGAGAATTTTGAATTTTGCTGTCGTTGACGAAGTCGACAGTATTTTGATAGACGAAGCACGTACACCTCTTATTATTTCAGGTCGTTCAAATAAATCCAGCGAAATGTATGTCACCGCAAACAGATTTATCTGCACTTTACGCAAAGATGTTGACTACGAAGTAGACGAAGAAAAAAGGCAAGCTCAGCTAACCGACGACGGTATTGTAAAAGCGGAAAGCTTTTTCAAAATTGACAATCTTGCAGACCTTGAAAATACTGAACTAAACCACTATATTATTCAAGCGCTTAGGGCTCACGCAATCATGAAACGAGACGACGACTATATCGTAGAAAACGGAAAAGTCGTTATCGTCGACGCTTTTACGGGCAGAAAAATGGAAGGCAGGCGTTTCAACGGCGGTTTGCACCAAGCAATAGAAGCAAAAGAGCACGTTGCCATAAAAGAAGAGGACAAGACGCTTGCAACGGTAACTTTCCAAAATTACTTCCGTTTGTATAAAAAACTGTCGGGTATGACAGGTACGGCAAAGACCGAAGAAGACGAATTTAACACAATATATAATCTCGACGTTGTTGTTATTCCGACAAACTTGCCAATGATACGTGTGGACCACGAGGATATGGTATATGTAAATAGAATAGGAAAACTTAACAATATCGCAAATGAAATCAAAGAAAGACACGCTACAGGACAGCCAGTTTTGATAGGCACGGTTTCCGTTGAAAAGAGCGAAGAGCTTTCGGAAATGCTAAATAAAGTCGGCGTTCGCCATAATGTTTTGAATGCGAAAAACCACAGCCGTGAAGCGGAAATAGTAGCGCAAGCAGGCAGACTGAACGCTGTCACAATCGCCACCAATATGGCTGGTCGTGGAACGGATATTTTATTGGGCGGCAATCCCCAGTTTTTGGCTATGCAGGACATGATGCGTCTTGGCTACAATGAAGAACAAATAAACATTGCCACAAGCTATGCCGAAGGCGATATTGAAACCACGAAACTTCAAAACGTTTATAGCGAACTTTTTGAAAAAAACAAACTTGTTACAGACGAAGAAAAGAAAAAAGTAATCGCAGTCGGCGGTCTTCACATTATAGGTACGGAGCGTCATGAAAGCAGACGTATTGACAACCAGCTGCGTGGAAGAAGCGGACGGCAAGGCGACCCCGGTTCATCGGTATTTTATCTTTCCACCGAAGACGATATGATGAGAGTTTTTGGCGGCGACAGACTCAAAGC
>DAOPIV010000012.1:0-17642 GCA_035399325.1 Clostridia bacterium
ATGAGCTTTGACGAAATAATGGCACTGCTAAATGAAAACGAAAATTACTATATTATTACTTTTTGGCAAACCGACAAAGATTACTGCGAAGTGGTCACAAATATGCCTGAAAGCATGTACAAAATACTTGACGATAGGTTTGTATTGGCGAGCCAAACGCAAGACGGGCAGATTGTATATGTCGGGGATTTTTTCGCTGAATAATTTATTCTAAAAACGAGCAAGAATTAGTCAGATAACATTTTAAAAAAATAAACATACAAATAAAATAAGGCAAGATATGACAAAAATCGACAATATTAAAAACACAAAATTTTTTGCGAAAGCGGACATAGTTGTTTACGCTTTTGTTTTGTCATTGATTGTTTTGTTGTTTGGTATTTTTGTTTGGGGTGAAAAAACGGAAAGTTTGACGGCAATAAGCGCAAGTGTGACCGAGAACGGCAAAGCAGTCGAAATTTTTACATACGAATTTGAAAACGACAAAATCACTATCGCAAGCGGCTGGGAAGAGAAAATAACGGTGACCGAAATCGCAGACACGCTTGAAATCAAGTTTGTATTTGATGACGAGTTCAACCTTTTGACAATATCAAAAAATGATAGAACCGCAATTATGACAGAAGCGAATTGCTCTTTTCATCATGACTGTACAAAATTTCCGCCGATTACCGACGGAAGCGGAGTTATTATTTGCATTCCGCACGGATTGACTGTTTATGGCGTTGGAGTTACGGATTACCAACCCAATGTGGGGTAATATGAAAAAGTTTAACGCAAAAAAAATAGCATATTTGGGTGTATTAACCGCAATGGCGTTGGTTACATTCGCAATCGAAAATCTTTTGCCGCCTTTGTTTTTGCCCGGTGCAAAAATGGGACTGAGCAATATTTTCGGGCTTTTCACGCTGCTTGTTTTTGGCTGGTGGGAAGCGCTGGTCTTGGTGACAATCCGCACAGTATTGGGTTGTTTGGTCACGGGCAGTTTGTCAACTATGATGTACAGTTTGCCCGCAGGATTAGTCGCTATGGCTGTGTCGATTTTGCTTGTCAAAGTTTTGTTCCCAAAAATAAGTGTTGTCTCCATTAGCGTTGTTGCCGCTGTTATTCACAATCTTACTCAAAACGCTGTGTTTGTACTGGTGTCGGGTACAAGGCAGATGATTTTTTATACGCCGTATCTTGCGTTGATCGGCGTATTGTCGGGCATTATTGTGGGCACTGCCGTCTGGTTTATTTTGCGATATGCCCCGGTTTCTTTGTTAAACACAAATTCAGAGTAGTTTCGTTGTTAATTATAAAAAAATATAGTCTAAAATTGATCTTTTTTAAATATTATTTATGTACAATAAAATTTAAATATTTTAATAGAATTAGTCTTTTAAGGGCGGGGAAATTTTAATAAAAACATTGACGAAATGCGGCAAATATGCGATACTATAAAAGCGGTCGAAATCGGGAATTTCGGCAAATATTTTTTTCTTGTGCTGATGTAGCTCAGTAGGTAGAGCGCATCCTTGGTAAGGATGAGGTTCGCGGGTCCGATTCCCGCCATCAGCTCCAAAAAAACCTTGACATTTTGTCGAGGTTATTTTTTATAAAGACTGAAAAAAATTATTAATCTTGACAAATAATACAGAATTAATATATAATTGTATAAACAATATAAAGGAGAAATTGACAAATGAATAATGATCGATGGGAATTTTATTTGGATAATGCAGGTGAATGGAGATGGAGACACTTTGCTGGAAATGGGAAAATCATAGGTGCTTCTTCTGAAGGTTTTTCGAGTAAACAGGCTTGTATAAATAATGCAAGACTTAATGGTTATGAAAGCTAGAGTTTAGACTAACGATTTATATTTTTGAATAGACAAAAACAACCTTGAATTTATCAAGGTTGTTTATCTTTTGTGCAACGTTAAAATTTATAATTGACAATATATGTCTATAAGTCTAATTGTTCACAAAAATAATTACGGCTCGATAATATATTCCCTTTCCTCGATTTCTTTGTTCGGCAAAATCAATAAACGGCTGGTCTTTTTTATATAGTCAGCATAATCTGCCCGCCTTTTGATTTGGCGTTTTTCCATCAAGGGGATTGAGATAAAGTTAAATAAACAAAACATCAACACAGCACCAACAACAAAAAACCATTTTGAGATATCGACGGACAACGCAAAAACAAACACGCCCACCCATACCGTGATTTCGCCTAAATAATTTGGGTGGCGTGAATATTTCCACAAGCCGATATTCATAACTTTGCCTTTGTTTGCTCCGTTATTTTTAAACTTGTGCATTTGTGTGTCGGCGACGATTTCCAAACTCGTACCAAGAAGAATGATAAAGTATGCTATGTATGATAAAATATTTGCGTTTGTATTGCCTAAAACGGCAAAAATAGCGGGTACCAAAGCAACGAAAACAAGCAACGTCGGCATCATATTTATACCAAAAAAGTTGATGACGTGCCACATAAAAGGCGAATTTTGCTCACGGTACATAATGTACCGCCAGTCTTGCGATTTGATTGTTTTGCAGGTGTATGCCCAGTTTGCGGTAAGGCGGAAACTCCAAAAACCAAATACCACAAGGAAAATAATATTATTCACTCCCCACAGCCCGTATCTCGCCATAAGCAGCAATACTATAAGCCACGGTATAAAACTCCAATAAGGGTCGTAAAAGCTTGAATTTTTGAATACTATTCCGCCGAGCCATATAATGACGGTTGCGGCAACGTCAGCCAATAAAAGAGCAAATATAACTCCGTAAAAGTTGCTTGCATCAGGAGAAAACGCTGCGAAAACGAACCATGCCGTCACACAAGCCAAAATATAATTGATACCAATAATAATATAAGCCTTAACTCTTTCCATTTTTTCATACCTTTGTAATTTTTAATTTTTGCCTAAATTTAATCAATCAGCACAAGAACTGTATTTTCATTATACGAAAAAAAGTGAGCGACATCAAGGTCTAAAAGAAATAAAATAAGAAAATAAATAATTTATAACGGACTCAAAAAAAATGAACTTTAATAAGGAAATGTATTTGCCACAACACATTATAAAATATCTCATCATAAATAGTAGATTGCAAATTTTTGTTTTATAAGTTAATATTAAGGAAAGGGAGATTTTTGTTTATGAATCGAATTGTTGTGATAACGGGCGGTACAAGCGGCATCGGGGCGGAGACTGTAAAGCTGTTTAGAAATAACGGCGACATGGTTATCGTTTTGGCGAGAAACAACCGCATTAACGATGACTTTTTTATGCCTTGCGACGTAAGTAATGAAGAAGAGATAAAAAATTGTTTTGAAGAGATAAAAGAAAAATACGGCAAAGTCGATATATTGGTAAATAATGCGGGTTACGGGCTTAACGGCGTATTGGAGCTTATTCCGCAGATAGAGATAGAAAAACAATTCGCCGTGAATGTTTACGGCGTCATAAACTGCACAAAATACTGTCTTCCGCTTATGAGTAGAGGAGCGAAAATAATAAATATTAGTAGCTGTATGGCTTTGTTTCCGCTGCCTTACCGCAGTATGTATGCCGCAACCAAAGCGGCGGTGCATGCAATGAGTTTGGCTCAGCGTATGGAACTAAGCCCGCTCGGCATTGATTTAACCGTGATTACCCCGGGAGACGTAAAATCTGGCTTTACAAAAAACAAAGCAATTGTACTTGCAACAAATGAGCGGTACGGCGACAAACCCATAACCGCGCAAAAAAGACTGGACAGTTTGGAAAAAGAAAAAAAACGCATGTCGCCGCAAAAAGTAGCGAAAGTGATTTTTAAAGCGGCGAATAAAAAGAAAAACAAACCGTTTGTGATTGTCGGAGAAAAATACAAAATTTTCTATTTTGTGTCTCGTTTTGTACCAAGAAGCTGGGTAGAATTTTTTACTAAAAAAATCGGGGGATAAATAAGGTAAAAATAAATGTTAATTTGTTTAGTTTGCGAAAAATTAGATTTACACAATTTCTATTATGAGTTCGCCAACCTTGCCTGCTGCTAATTCAGAGACAAGTCTTCCGTTTTTTATATGAATAGCACCGCCTTTTGCCAAGTCAGGTTCATCACAAAAACTATTGACAAGGACAGTATCGCAATTATATTTTGCAACACGGCTAACATATTCAAATTTATCGTTCTCCCATTTTTTTGGCGTATAATCAAGATACACAGGCCAAAGCAAAACGGCAGGTTTGTTTGCTGTACAATCAGCTAAAATGCCATCATTCCATAAATCCCCGCATAAGCCGATTGCAAATTTATTATTTTTGATTTTGAAAAAGCCAGTTTTATTTCCCTCACAGTAGTGATTGTCAGCTATTGGCTCTTTCCATCCTTTAGAAATTCTGCGATAGTTGCAAATTATTTTGCCTTTTTTTGAAATTACCAAATAACTACTGAAAATTTTATTATTTTTGAGTTCCATATATCCAAATGCCACCGCAATATTGAAATTTGCAGCTATTCGTTTTATTTTTCTGATTGGTTCAGAGGATTGTTTAACAGCTATATTTTTGTCTGTCTTAAAATTCCATGTTAAACAATCAAAGCCTTGCAAAAAAGTTTCGCCAAAACACACTAAATCGACCTTGCCAGAGTTACTTTCAAGTGTCTCAATAATTTTTGTGGTGTTTTCCGATACATTTTTATTAGTTATTTTATTTACAGATAATGAAAGTATCATAATTTTACTCCAAATATTTAGATAACTGAGAATAAATAAATTAAGCCCCTAATGGGGCTAATTTTTGGTGGAGATAAGGGGATTCGAACCCCTGACCTATACGTTGCGAACGTATCGCTCTACCATCTGAGCTATACCCCCATATATTTTTCTATTCGCACTCAGTTTTGCAAATAGGAATTGTTTTGCTAATTTTTATTCAAGAAATTTTTTAGATTTTCAAACAAAATACGGATATTTTTAAATCCATTGTAGCAATTTTTGTATAATGAAATTGTAGCACACAAAATAATGTTCGACAACTGTTTAATATATTTCAGCTTATAAAACTTAAATCAAATTTTAGTTTAAATTGCCAACAAAATACACGATGTTTGATACTTTCGCTATTGCGAATAGGGCATAATTTGTGTTAGAATGTTTCTAGTATTACATGTAATTTTAGTTTTATAAAAAATCAATTAAAAGACGGTTTGGAGAAAAAACCTTGATAGAATTCATTACACGAAAAGACCAAAAAGAAAAAATTGCCGAAAAAATCTTGCAAGCTTTGCCGGATTGGTTTGGTGTTGAAAAATATACCCGAGAATATATCAAACAAAGTTCCGATATGCCTTTTTGGGCATACAAAGAAAATGTCGACTACGTTGGATTTATATCGCTAAAAAAAACCGCCGATTTTACTGCGGAAATTTATGTAATGGGAATTTTACCGCAATATCACAGGCAGGGGATTGGCAAACAACTTTTTGCGGCTTTTGAATCTTATGCCAAAGTACAAGGATATGAATATGTGCAGGTAAAAACCGTCGAAAGGGGACACTACGACGAATATGACAAAACTGTTTCGTTTTATGAGAGTCTTGGTTTTAGAGCACTTGAAGTTTTTCCAACATTGTGGGATGAACATAATCCATGTTTAGTAATGGTAAAAAGTGTAACCTAAATTACAATAGGCTTTGTAGTTTTTAGAAACAAACGTAAAAAACAAGATTTAATCTAATGAGAAAAAACAGCACAATGTCTTCTCCAAAAAAATTTTATAAAAATCAATTTTTTTATTAGTTTTGTTTGCAAAATAAAAAATATTGTGCTACTATTGTCTAACCTATTTTTTTAAGGAAGATTATGACGAAAGAAAAGAAAAAAGACAATATTATGGACTTGATAAAAAGTCCCTATATGAGAAGCTTTTTAAGAAAATACTGGCTAAGTTATTTGCTGGGTATTTTCTTTTTGATTGCTATCGACTTCGCACAGACACGCATACCCGTCTACATTGGCAGTGTCATCGACTCATTGGACGCAGCTTCTTTGAGCACTGCGGAATTGACACATGATGTAGTTGCTATTGCGCTTATTGCGGTAGGGATTGTGCTTGGACGCATAATTTGGCGTTATTTTATTTTTGGCACGGCCAGAAAAATCGAGCGTGATATTCGTAACGATTTGTTTAGCCATTTGGAAGGTTTGTCGCTAAACTACTATCAACAGCATAAAACAGGCGAGATAATGGCATATATTACAAACGATCTCGAGGCAGTCCGTCAGGCGATGGGGCAAGGTATAATGATGGTGTGCGATGTTATTTGCTTGCTTATATTTATTTTGTCAAGCATGCTTTCGCTTGTCAGCGTTTCGTTGACAATTTATTCAGTTTTGCCGTTGGCCGTTATTGCTGTTGTGACGGGACTTTTAGGACCAAGGTTATTTAAAAAATTCTTTGCCCGCCAAAAAGCTTTTGCCGAAATTTCGGATTTTGTACAAGAAGATATTTCTGGCATAAAAGTTATCAAAGCTTTTGTTCAGCAAGAAAAAGAGATAGATTCCTTTGACAAAATCAATCAAAACTATTTTTCAAAAAATATGAGTTTGACAAAAACCCGTGCAATGATGGATCCAATAATGACTTTGATTGCAGGGCTTGCTTTCGTGGTAGCAGTCATTTACGGCGGTTACCTTGCGTTAAATACCCAAATATCGGTAGGCGATTTTACAGTATTTATTCAGTACTTGGGTATGCTTGTCTGGCCGATGATTGCCGTGGGTATGTCTATCAATATGATCACTATGGGTTCTGCGTCGCTAAAACGCATAGAGGACGTGTTAGAAGCTAAATTTGATATAACTGATGAACCAACCGCAAGCGAAGTTGAAAATTTTTGCGGCAGCATAAAGGTTGATAATCTTACATTTTCTTATCCCGAAAAGGATATGCCAGCGTTAAAAAATATATCTTTTGAAATTCAAGAAGGCCAGACTCTAGGTATTGTTGGTAAAACAGGCTCGGGAAAAACCACATTGACAAATTTGCTTGTTCGAATATATGATTGCGAAAAAGGCTCGATTTTTGTCAGCGGTAAAGATATAAGGGAAATGCCGTTGAAGCAACTGCGTAGTAACATAGGCTATGTCACACAAGACAATTTTCTTTTTTCCGATACAATCAAAAACAATATAGATTTTGTAAACGAGAACGCATCAATGGACAAAATAACCGAAGCGGCGGAGTTTTCTTGCGTTAATGACAATATTGTCGAATTTCCCGACGGTTACGAAACGATAATAGGTGAAAAAGGCGTAACTTTGTCGGGCGGTCAAAAGCAAAGGGTGTCGATTTCTCGCGCGTATATCATAGAACCAAAAATTCTTATTATGGATGATTCGCTTTCGGCTGTTGATACCGATACGGAAGAACGCATACTGAAAAATTTGAAAGAAAAACGCAATGGTAAGACAAATATTATTATTGCACACAGACTGTCAGCACTCCAGCATGCGGACAAGATTATTGTTATAGACAACGGCGAAATCATAGAACACGGCAACCATAAAACATTACTGCAACAAAAAGGGCTTTATTATTCGCTGTATAAAAAACAACAGCTCGAAAAAATGATAAATGAGGAAGAATAATGAGCGGTGACACATCAAAAATTAAATTAACCAAAAAAACGACTCGAAGACTTCTTCAATATGCAAAGCCTTATTTTGGACTGTTTTTGGTAGCATTTTTAGCGATAGCCATACTCATTGGTCTGAGTCTTTATCAGCCAATTTTGCTTGGTGAAGCTACGGATGTCATAGTTGATAATGCAGGCTCTTTCACCCAAGAGATTTTTATGCAAATAGTAATAATTGGCTTAAAATATCTGGCTTGTGTTCTTTTGACTTTTGGTATATCGTATTTGCAATCAATGATGTTGGCTTATATTGGACAAAAAGTTATTTACAAAATACGTCTGGACGTATTTAAGCATCTGCACAAGCTTGATATCAGCTTTTTTAATAACAATCCTATTGGACGGCTTGTCACAAGGGCGACAAACGACGTAGAAACATTGAGCGAGCTATATTCCAGCGTTATTGTAACATTGGTAAGAAGTGTTGGAACTCTTATCGGTATCGTTATTACAATGCTGACTTTCAATTTGGAATTGTCACTCATAACTTTCACCACAATACCTGTCATTATCGTAATCACGGTAATATTTACAAATATATTGATGAAAAATTGGAGTTCTATACGGTCAAAAATATCTTCCTTAAATGCGTTTGTTTCCGAGCATGTTTCAGGAATGAAAATAATTCAGATTTTTACGGCAGAGAAAAAAACGTATAACAAATTTACTGCCAAAACCGAGGAACTGCGAAAAAGTCATATGAAGCAAATTGTAACCCACTCCGTTTACGGTCCATCAATATATTTGCTCAATATTTTAGCGACAGTACTATTGATAATATTCGGCAGCAAAATGTATATGGCTGGCGCAATAACCATCGGTACAATAGTTACTTTTCAGCGTTATATAGGCAGATTTTTTGACCCAATACAGGAATTTGCAGAACAGCTCAATGTCATACAGTCATCAAAAGTTTCGGCTCAAAGGATTTTTGGTTTGCTCGACGAACAATCGTCTATTTTGGAAAAAGAAGACGCAATAGAGTTAGACGACATCAAGGGCGAAATAGAATTCAAAAATGTTTGGTTTGCTTACAAAGATGAGGACTGGATACTAAAAGACGTATCTTTTAAAATAGAAGCTGGTCAAAGCGTTGCTTTTGTGGGTGCAACCGGTGCAGGTAAGACGACGATACAAAATCTTATCGGCAGATATTACGATATTCAAAAGGGCGAAATTTTGCTTGACGGGATAAATATCAAAGATATAAAAATCGACAGCTTGAGAATAAAAATAGGGCAGATGCTACAAGATGTTTTTTTGTTTACAGGTGATATAGAAAGCAATATTAGGCTGAAGAATGAAGAAATTGGTCAAGACGAGCTTATCGCTTCGGCAAAATATGTAAATGCGGACAGTTTTATTTCAAAGATGAAATTGCAGTACAAAGAACCTGTGCTTGAAGGCGGAACATCACTTTCCGCAGGGCAACGACAACTTATATCTTTTGCTAGAACTTTGGCATATAAGCCTCGTATTTTGATACTGGACGAAGCGACGGCGAACATCGATACCGAAACGGAACTATTGATACAAGACGCTTTGAAAAAGATAATGGAAGGACGCACGACGTTGATTGTTGCACACAGACTTTCAACAATTCAAAATTGCGATAATATTATTGTAATGCATAAAGGTAAAATAGTAGAGCAAGGCAACCACCAACAACTGCTAAAACAAAAAGGAATTTATTTCAAACTTTATAAACTTCAATACGAAAATTCCGAAAATTAAATTTATCTATTTTGGAGCTTTAGAGGTTCAAAAAATAGGATATTAACTAAATTTCTCACAAAGCTAAAATTATAAATAACAAATCAACGGGAAGATAATAAAAATCTTTCCGTTTTTATTATGACTATAAAAATGTGAGTCTGTTCAAAAATGAAAAAATAAATTTAGAAATATGACAAATAGGTGTCATATTTTAAGGTTTATAATGTAAATAAAAAAATGGGAAAATATGGAAATTACGGAGAAGAGATATGAATATTTTTTACGCGCGTACGTGCTTAGACAAAGAATGGCAGACACTGGAAGAACATTTAACAAAGGTGGCAAAGTTGTGCGAGAGCTTTTGCGTAGACGAGGACAAGAGTTTGGGGTACAAAATTGGGCTACTTCATGATTTGGGGAAATTTCAGGACAGCTTCCAAGAAAGACTAAAAGGAAAAAATATAACCGTCGACCACGCTACCTTTGGGGCTCAAGCTGTAATTGAAAATCAACCCGAGAGCTTGACGGCGCAAATAATTTCGTACGTTATAGCGAGTCATCATACTGGATTAAATAACGGCGGTATGGCTATGGATCTTGATAACAGCACGCTAGCCGCACGGCTGAAAAAACAATTTGAGGTGAACGAAGAGTATGTAAAATATTTAGAGGAAGCTGCGTTGCAAGATTTAGATACCGCATCCAAACAAATTACATTCGACAGCTATTTTACGGACAAGAAAAATTTCGCTTTGCGGTTTTCCACAAAAATCCGCATGCTTTTGTCGGCTCTTGTGGACGCAGACTGGCTGGACTCGGAAACATTTTGCAACGGTAAACAAGACAGGGGAAACAGCGTTGAATTTAGCTTGTTATTACAAAAATTAAACGCCCGTATTTCAAAATTTAAATCCGATACTCCTATTAACAAGGCAAGACACAATTTTTCCGAACAAGCGCTTAATCATATTAAAAGCGAAAATTCTTTATTCAAATTAGATATGCCCACAGGCAGCGGCAAGACGTTAATGTCGATGAGGTTTGCGCTAAACAGACTTATTGAAAAAAATAAAAAAAGAATAATTTATGTTGTGCCGTATACCAGTATCATAGACCAAAATGCAAAAGAGCTTAAAGAAATTTTCGGCGAAGAAAATGTGATTGAGCATCACTCGAATTTTGATATAGAAAAATTATCGGAAGAAGAGCAAGAAAAATACAAATTCGCAACCGAAAACTGGGACGCGCCAATAATTATCACCACCAATTTACAATTTTTTGAATCTTTTTATTCCAACAAAAACAGCAGACTTAGAAAACTTCATAATCTCTGCGACAGCGTCATTTGTTTCGACGAAATCCAAACCATTCCGCTAAAATGCCTGCAACCGTGTTATGACGCTATCAAAGTTTTGTCTAGCGATTACGGAGCGGACGCCGTTTTTATGACCGCCACTATGCCAAACCCTGACAAATTTAACGACATATTCGCTTTGGCGGAAGATTTAGTGGACGATAAAACCGCTTATTCTCTATTTAAGCGCAGCGCTGTTTTGAATAGGGGTGAAATTACACTTAATGAGTTTTGTAGTCAAATAGACACGCAAAAGTCAAATCTTATCGTTACAAATACAAAAAAACAAGCGCGCGTAATATTTAACAAAATTACCACAGACAAAAAATATTTGTTAACCACGTTGCTGATGCCAAACGACCGTAAACGCATTATAGGTGATATAAAAAACGATTTAGAGGAAAATGTTCCCATAACGGTTGTCTCGACATCTTTGGTGGAAGCAGGCGTCGACTTAGATTTTGAAAACGCATATAGATGGATAAATGGCGTGGACTCGATTTTGCAATGCGCGGGTAGATGTAACCGAGAAGGCAAAAGAAATTACGGCGAAACAAAGATTTTTTGGCTGAGCGATGTTGATGATGCTAAAAACAGTGAAACCAAGGTTAAAATCCAGATTACAAAAAATCTGATAAATAAATATAACGATATAGATCAAGCCGAACCGTGCCGAGAATATTTTGAGCAGTTGTTTACCAATAAAATTGATACTGTAAAAATGCTAGAGCTTCTTCCTGATTATTTTAGCAAAACAAATCTTTTAATAAGCGGGAAAAAGACGCCGTTTTTCAGTGTAAGTTTTCTTGATTACGCACGGGATTTCAGGTATATGGAAGATTCGACGGTGGATTTAATTATAAAAAACGAAGAGAGCGAGAAGATTTTAAAACAACTGGAATTCGCCCAAACAGTCACTTTAAAACGAAAACTTCAAAAATACGTTATTTCAATCTATGACTATGACCTAAAAAAACTATTATCAAATAACAGCGTTAGTCAAACAAAAGACGGTATTTATTGTCTTGAAGATAGGCGGTATTACGACGAAAAACTGGGACTCATATTCGACCTTGAAAATCAAGACGATTTTATAACTACATAAAAGGAGGAAAAAATGTACGGAATTAAATTGCTAATCAAAGGCGATTACGCTTGTTTTACCCGACCTGAAATGAAAGTCGAGCGCGTCAGCTACGATGTGCCGACGCCGTCGGCAATGCGGGGCGTTATTGAATGCCTATATTGGAAGCCGCAGATTAAATGGACGATAGACAAAATCCACGTTCTAAACCCGATAAAGTATGTCAACATACGCCGTAACGAGATGAAAGAAAAACTTTTGTTTACAAAGGTAAAACAGCAAATGACAGACCCTACTATTGATATCAGTCTGTACCGAGGAGGAGACAATATCAATCAAAGGGGAGCGATGATTCTTGCGGACGTTATGTATGCGGTAGAGGCGCATTTTGACGTAATAGACGGCATAGACGCCGACAAACATTACGCCATAGCGACGCGAAGAATGAAAAACGGTCAGTATGTAAAAGTTCCCGTGCTTGGATGCAGGGAATTCCCCGCACAGTTTGAATATGTCGAAGATATTCCAAAAAGCGCGATTTCAGGCGAAGTTGATTTGGGGTTTATGTTGTACGACCTGAAATTTCCGCCCGCAGACAAAGAAGGAAATTGGTCAAACAAAGGAGTGCCTATTTGGTATCGGCCGAAAATGGTTGACGGCATCATTGACGTAGCCGAATTTTACGAAAAGACGGGGGTGAACAAATGATAATAAACGCATTAGCTCGTTATTACGACTGTCTAAAAAATATTCCCGACAGCCCGCTGCCGCCAAGCGGGTATTCAAAAGTGAATATTGATTACGTTATCGTATTAAACGACAAAGGCGAAATGGTAAATATCTTGCCTCACACAAAAACCGTAACCGAAAAGGGGAAACCAAAAGAAGTGCCGAAGACAGAGATATTGCCCGAAAGAATAAGCGCAACCTCTGTAAAAGCAAATTTTTTGGAACATAGACCCGTATATATTTTTGGCATGGAGTTTGATAAAGAATTTTGCATAACAGAGAAATCGAAAAAATCTTTTATCGACTACCAAGAAAAAGCAAAAATTTTCAAAGAGGTCAACAGTCCTATAGCGCAAGCATTATATAAGTTTTCAATTAATTGGAAACCCGAAAACGAAATTGCAAATTCTTTGTTAACACAAATATCAAAATCCTTCGGTACGGCAAAATTCACATATTGTTTGGAAACTGATATTAATTCCCTTGCAGGCTATAACGAATCTATTACAAAAAAATGGGACGTTATTAATGATGAGAAAGAAACAGATAGCAAGGAATTGGGTTATTGTTCTGTTTGCGGATGCTATCTGCCGATAGCTAAACTACATGATAATTTAAAAGGCATCAAAGGAGGTATGGCTGTCGGAACTAATATTGTCTGTGTGAATAACCGTGCCGAAGAATCCTTTAATATGGAACAAGGACAAGTAGCGAGTGTAAGTACTGAAATTATGAAGAAATACACAGCAGCATTCAGCGCTTTGACCGAGAGTCCTTACAATCACGCTTACATTGGAGATGTAACCTTATTATTCTGGGCGGAAAGCGATATCAATCCGCAAGAAATAGCCCAGTCATATGCTGTTGCAAACAATTTCGTTGAAGAAAGTGAACAAACAAATAAAACGGTGAAAAATTGTCTTGATTATATTCGGCAAGGGAAGCCGTTTGATGAAAGCTCACTAGCTTTACTGGACACAAAATTTTATGTTTTGGGCGTAAAGCCAAACGCCAGCAGATTGACAATAAAATTCTTCTATGCCAACACCTTCGGGAAAACTCTGGAAAATGCAAAACAGCATTTTGACGACTTGAAACTATACGAAGATCAAAAAACGCCTTCTATTTCCAGAATAATCTATGAAACAGTTTCACCCAATAGCACAAACAAAGACCCCAATCCGGCACTTGTCAGCGGCTTGTTTTCTGCAGTACTTAACGGCGGAATGTATCCAGGTAATTTATTATCCAGTATTGTACGTCGGATAAGAACAGACCAAGACAGTGACAAAAGCAAATTTGTAAAAATTAACGATACGCGAATTTCAGTGATAAAAGCGTATTTAACTCGTAATCAAAGAATTTTTAATAAAGGAGAAATAATAACAATGAGTTTAAACAAAACAAATGTAAACCAGGCTTATTTGTGCGGCAGACTGTTTGCGGTTTTGGAAAAATTGCAAACTGAAGCGATACCCGGAGTAAACGCGGGTATAAAATCAAGATATTTTTCGTCCGCATGCACAACGCCCGCAATGGTTTTTCCAAGATTAATAATGTTAGGACAAACGCATATTTCAAAACTTGAAAAATCCGGATATCTGGAAAGCATTTTAAGTGAAATAATGGGTAACTTAAACGACAGTTTTCCTAAAAAACTCGATATTGAGGAGCAAGGAAAATTTATTTTGGGCTATTATCAGCAAAATAAAGATCTTTATACAAAAAAGGAGGATAGATAAATGAACGAACTAAAAAACAGATACGAATTTGTAATTCTTTTCGATGTGGAAAACGGTAATCCAAACGGCGACCCAGATGCGGGCAATATGCCCCGTGTTGATGTGGAATCGAACCTCGGTATAGTAACAGACGTATGCTTAAAACGCAAAATACGAAACTATGTCGAAATCGTAAAACAAGGCAAAGAGAAATATAATATTTTGGTAAAAAACGACCAAGCTCTAAACACAAAATTTACTGCGGCATACGATGCTTCAAACCTTAAAAAAGATCAAAAAGGCAAAAATAAAGAAGACGTCAAAACAGCATGCGCCTATATGTGTGAAAACTATTACGACGTACGCACATTCGGTTTTGTTATGAATACGGGCAACGACTGGTGCGGCATAGTCAGAGGACCGGTGCAACTTAACTTTGCAAGAAGCGTAGACCCGATTTTCCCTCAAGAACTGACTATTACCCGTCAAGCGTTGACAACCGAAGAAGATATGAAAGACAAGACCAATACGATGGGTAAGAAAAATATCGTTCCTTACGGACTGTACCGTGCCGAAGGCTATGTTTCCGCATTATTAGCAAACAAGACGGGATTTAGTGACGACGATTTAGCGCTGCTTTGGGAAGCGATTGAAAATATGTTTGAGCATGATCACAGCTCTTTGCGCGGAAAACTCTGTTTGAGAAAACTCGTTATTTTTAAGCATCTTAGCGAACTCGGCAGCGCTCCGTCGCACAAAGTTTTTGAATCGGTAAAAATAAACAAACTTATCGAAGGTCCCGCACGTCAATACAGCGACTATGAAGTCATAGTAAGCGACGTTCCACAAAATGTCGAAGTCGAAATCAGATAATCAAGATTATATACAGCTGCGTAATTTTCAGCATTATTTATATTGCCCAAAAAGATGGGGACTTATGAATATTAACTGTGATTGGCAGAGTAACGCCTTTGTGGCTTTCGGTGACCTTATACATACCCGAGTAGATAACGAAAAACTGGTCACAGTCACGCAAAACAAAATAACAGAGCGGGCGGTAGTAGTTTATAACGATTTTTATAAACTCATCGGCAAAATTGACGCCTTGGAGCTGACCCGCTCTCAGCAAGGCGTTTTCGTACCGAAATATAATGACAAATTTCATTTTGCTATCGTCGAATATAAAAAAGCAAAACCGAAAAACGCCAACGATTATGCAATGGACGACGCAGTGCAAATGTACGGTCAAAAACTTTGCGTTGACGAAATATTTGGCTGCGGCGCAAAAATGTATTTGTATTACTGCGACATCAAAAAGCGTGTTATGGTTAAAGCTGACGAAATTCTTAAAGACACATTTTTTAAGGTATACGACGACATTATTTACGCTTTAAATAACAATGTGATACCCCAAAAAGAATCCGATCAACATTGCGGCGGCTGTTCTCTTGCCGATGTATGTTTGCCAAAGTGCTACGCAAAAGATAAATCGATAAAGAAAATGATATTGGAAGAAAATGAAAAAATTACTTAACACCTTATATGTTTTAAGCGAAAATACTTTTTTATCTCTTGACGGAGAGAATGTCGTTGTCAAAACAGATGAAAAGGAAACACGCTTGCCGTTTTGCATTATAGAAGAAATAGTGTGTTTTAATTACCAAGGCTGCAGTCCAAGGCTTATGGGCAAATGCGCCGAAAACAATGTTTCGCTGTCGTTTGTTTCCCCAAACGGCAGATTTTTGGCAAAAATCGTAGGCGAGACAAAAGGAAACGTTTTTACCCGAACGGCACAGATTAAGACTTTTGAAGATAATAACGCACGCTTAAATTTAATAAGAAACTCGATAGGGGCAAAATTTTGTAATATGAAATTTTTTGTGTCTCGGTCTATTAGAGATTATCCCGATATTAATCATGACGGCAGCGTTACGAAATTAATTGATGATATAAATTTTTACTCAAAACAGCTTTACGAGGAAGAGGATGTCGATATTTTGCGCGGCATAGAAGGCAATATTTCACATATTTATTTCAATTTGTTTGATAAATTTTTTCGTGTCGACGGGTTTGTTTTTAATGGTAGAAGCAAAAGACCGCCGCTTGACGAAATCAATTCGGTTTTGTCGCTGCTGTACACAATGCAATCAAATAATATCGGCTCGGCTTTGGAAGTGGCAGGGATTGACCCTTATATCGGATTTTTTCATACCTTACGCTCCGGCAGACAATCGCTCGCGCTTGATATCATAGAAGAATTTCGCGCTATCATAGACCGATTTGTGGTTACCGTTTTCAATTTAAAACAGTTTTCGAAGGAAGATTTTGATTATCAGTTGGGTGGGACTGTTTTTCTAAATGACGTTGGGCGAAAAAAATTAATTAAACTTTGGCAGGATAAGAAAAAAGAAACCATTTTTCATCCATACTTGGGCGAAAAAATACCGTTTGGTCTACTGCCTTTTATTCAAGCGTCGCTATTTGGGAAATTTTTAAGAAAGGAAATTGAGGAGTATCCTCCTTATTTGGTAAAGTAATGCTGATTTTGATAACATATGATGTGTCGACTGTGGATTCTGCGGGAAAAACAAGACTTAGACAAATCGCAAAAGCATGCCAAAATTTCGGACAAAGAGTGCAGAACTCTGTTTTTGAAATAAATACAGATTACGGCACGGTTGTGAAGTTAAAAGCAAAAATCATTGATATAATGGATAAAGAAAAAGACAGTCTAAGGTTCTATCATCTTGGCAATAAATGGGAGACCAAGGTAGAACACTACGGCACAAAAAAATCATACAATCCCGAGGGAGCGCTGATTTTGTGATTTGCGAACCGTGGGTGATTCTACGTTTAAATACAATTTATATTGTTTTTTGTAGGATTATATGGTAAGATTACTATAATATTTTTTCTACATGAACCTATTTTTTATATTTTTATTTAATTTTTTTTAGTTTTTTATTAATTAGAGTCGCACCCCGCGTAGGGTGCGTGGATTGAAATTAAATTCGCAAACAAAACTGAAGTCTTGTCCGTCGTCGCACCCCGCGTAGGGTGCGTGGATTGAAATTTTTGCATAAGTCAAAAAATAATTTACCATTTAGGTCGCACCCCGCGTAGGGTGCGTGGATTGAAATTGAAAATTGCAAACAATGGATATTCTTGCGATAGGTCGCACCCCGCGTAGGGTGCGTGGATTGAAATGAATTATTAGATAAGTGTGACAAGATAATTTCAAGTCGCACCCCGCGTAGGGTGCGTGGATTGAAATTTCCGAATGTCCGCTCTCAATCGTTTTTAGATAGGTCGCACCCCGCGTAGGGTGCGTGGATTGAAATTTTATTCCAATCAAATAA
>DAOPIV010000013.1:0-13572 GCA_035399325.1 Clostridia bacterium
TGCTCAGCATTATAGGAATTGCAAAGAGTAGTATTTTTTTCCAAATACTACCCTCAGTCATCGTATCTTTTATTTGCGACTTTTCTTTGTTCGCATCTTTACTTTTGTCCATTAACATAAATATAATTACACGCACTTTTATTGTCAAGCGATTACGTGCCTTGAAGTATACAATTGTTGTTTATATGCGTAAATAAAATTATTTTTTTCAAAAAATGTAAGTCGGTTTAATTTCGACATCGAGCATTAACCATAATTTTTGTTTTACATATAAAAATAGACAAAAACTTTATATTAAAAAAACCCGAACGATGTTCGGATTTTTTTGTTTTTGTCTTTTTTCCTTATAGTGCAGCTATCAAGTTTCCTGCGATTGAAGGGAAGAACATAAATACTACCACAACAGCAACAACTGCCAAGTAAATAAGTACAAGCAATATTCCAGCGCCCTTAACCCAAACAAATTCAAGTCCTGTAATAGCGACAACTATCAATGCGCCCCATTGCATAACGTATCCTATAATCATATTTACCACATCAGGTAAAAAAGCAAAACTAACGTTAATATAAAACAATGCATACGCAACCACTGTTACAAAAGCGGCTATTCCGCCGACTGCCGATAAAAATTTTCTCATTTCACATACTCCTTATAAAAAGTTTGACAACATTTTGTTGTTCGATGTCAATTATATCGCCAAAAAATACCAAAGTCAATACCCGCCACAAAAATATAAGGCTCGTTTTTTGGGTTATTGTGAAATTTTTTATCTTTTTCTGCTTTTTGTACTCTATAAAAATACCCTATTTTATTTTTAAGAAGTATATAAAAAATGAAATTTTTAAAAAGTCACAAAAACTTCTATTCAAGCTGACTGCCGCACCACGAAAACCATTCACAGTCACCACAAATTTCAGCTAAGTCCTCTGTTTTTTTAATTTTTGAGTACGCATTTTCTTTTGTGTTTTTCCATTTTAATTCGCCGACTTTTAAATTCAGTTTTTTCAATACAGCGGCATCGTATCTATTCACTTTTTCTTTCCAAAAACATCCGTTCTTATTGTTTGGGCAATGAAGGCAAACATCGTCTTCATTTAATACAAGATTTACGGTTTGGTCAGGCTCGTTTAACAGAGCGACTATTTTGCCCATATGCAAAATGAAATCTTTTGAATAGCCGTCACTATTGAAAAAACGAGTGCATAAAATATGGTGCGGTCTTAGATTTATCATAAAATTATTGTACTGCATTCATGTGACTTGGTCAATTTTTTAACAAAGAAATTGAATTTCATATAAAAATGTGGTAAAATATGGGAAAAAGGAGATTTTTTAAAATGGCAAACAACATAGAAACCCCAAAGAAGAAAAAAAGCGTCGTCGGAAGAATTTTTTCTTGGTTTTTCTCCCTGATATTGATTGCGGTTGTTGCGGTTTTGGTTGTCGGCATTTTTATAGCACCTGTTTCAAAAATCAAGGTTAGCACTTTTGACATGGCGGCGATACCCATTGGAGATTCAACCGTGGGTGATATTTTGGGGGATTCCAATATTACCGTTTTTGAATTGTTGCAAACGCTGAATAAAATACAGACGATAAGCGACAGCGACATTACATACGCCCCCACTGTAACGGACGAAGTTTCCGCAGTAGCTAATGTAAAAGCAATTTTTGGTTATGATTCCACCGATCCCGATCCAACCGAAGAAGAAATAGGACAGTTTGCCCTTTATGTTCTTTCGGGCAGCACCCCGTCTGACGGAACAGGTGTGCCAAAACTTTGCACATTCACAGACAAAGAATTGGCATACATACTCAACCTTGCCTTGGAACTGACATCAAGTGAATCAGCGTATGGAATAGAACTTAATCAGCTTATCATTAACGCTGATGACGGAATTACCGTATCAACTGTTATGACGCTTGACTTAACGCAAATTATGACAAACTTGCCCGTTAAGACCAATCTGCTGTCAGGTTTTGAACATCTTCGTGTTTTCTCAACGTATGACATAGCGGTGACGGGGACTGTTGTGACGACAGCCGCTACCGTAACATTCGGTTCGCTGGATGCTGAACAGTCTCAAATAGTGATAGACCTTGTGGGTGCGCTTATTGGTGAAGAGATGGATTTGGAATACATCGCATCAACAATATTTACGAGTTTTGTAAATAATATGGGCGTTGTGGGAGCAAGCGTTTCCGAGCCAGGTGCAAGCGGAATCACAACCCACTCCGTATCAATAATTGTCGCAAACAACTAAAAAAAATTGAAAGAACTTCTATAATAAATTTTTTAAATTTTTCAAAAAAACAAACCCCCTTTATTAGGGGGTTTTTAATATTTTTCTTGTATGAATTAAAAACAATTATGGTTTAATTATTTTTGCATTCTCTTAATCAAATACGGTATGCATTTTTCAAATTTCACGCCGTACCAGTGATTTTCTTTGTCGGGTAAGGTTTCTTCGATACATTTTACTACATAATCCGCTGCCAACGCCGCCGCTTGTTCTATTGATTTGCCTTGCATTAAAGCCCCTACAAAACTGCTTGCGTAAACATCGCCTGTTCCATGCGTCGAGCCTGCAATTTTGTCACGGAAATAGTATGATACTTTGTCAGTTTTCGAATCATAAATAGCAACGCCTAGTTTTCTCGGGTCAAAGCTTACGCCCGTGAGTACGACTTTTTTCGCTCCAAGACCAGCCAGACGACGAAGTAACCCAAGCAGCCATTCTTCACTGTATCCGCTTTCAACATAAGGTTCATCAAGCAAAAATGCCGCTTCTGTAAGGTTTGGTAAAATAACATCGGCATGAGCGCAGAATTTTGCCATTTCCTTTGCAAATTCCGTATCAAACCCTGTGTAAAGCTTGCCTTTGTCACCCATAACGGGGTCGATAATAATTTGGCAACCGTTTTTCCCAAAATTATTGAAAATGTCCGCTATATATTCAAGCTGCTTCTTGCTTCCGACATAACCCGTGTAGATAGCGTCAAAAGAAATTTTTTCTTTTTGCCAATGTGCGGAGATTGACGGGATTTCTTCAGTTAAATCCTTAAACGTAAAACCTTTAAACCCGCCCGTGTGAGTGGATAAGACGGCTGACGGTATTATACACGTTTCTATTCCCATCGCAGAAATTATGGGCAATGCGACAGTCAAAGAACATTGTCCCAAACACGAAACGTCTTGAATAGTTAACACTCTTTTTTCTTTCATTTTATTTTTACCTCAAATTATTTCTTTCCAAATTCCTTACGCAGTATAAATGTAACATTACGGCTGTGTCAAGCGAATGGGAAACACATTTTATTAGTCTTCTTTGTCTTCATATTCGCTTTTTGAGCGGGTTTTTGGCGGCTTTGCGCCCAAAACAGAATAATATCGACATTCTATGTTCGCATTGTAAATTTTGCGGTTTTTGTCTGCTCTGCGACCGAAAATACGTTCAAAATTCGGGTAAGAAGTTAAGACGAAAAAACTCCAATCAGGCAGATTTTTGTAAAGCGTACCCAAATCACGATATAACAGCTCCACTTCTTTACGGGTGTTTAACCGCTCGCCATAGGGCGGATTTGAAATCAAAACGCCGTACCGCTGTTTTGAGCTGAATTGACGCATATCGACGGCTTGGAAATGAATTTTGTCTTCAACTCCCGCAAGTTTTGCATGATAACGAGATATTGAAATTGCATTTTTATCTATATCAAAACCGCTGATAAAAACTTTTTTATCTTTTTTTATATTGTCAAATCCCTCTTCACGGGCAAGTTTGTCAATATTTTGGTCAATATTCCAAAAATTGTAATCAAATTTGCGGTCAATGCCTACGGGTTTATTTATCGCACGCAAACACGCTTCGATAGGAATAGTGCCGCTTCCGCAAAAAAGGTCGACTAAATATTTGTCGGGATTATAAACCGATAAATCTATCAAACTTGCGGCGGTTGTTTCTTTGAGCGGAGCAGTATAAGCAAGTTTTCTATACCCACGCTTATGGAGTCCGTCACCTGATGTGTCCAATGTCAATGTCGCAACATTTTTGTATATAGATATTTCTATCATATATCTTGCGCCGCTTTCATCAAGGCTTTTGCGGTAGACTTTTGTCAATTTGTCCACTACCGCTTTTTTCAAAACGCTGCACAGTGATTTTTGAGCAAATAGTGTGCTGTCCACACTTTTTGCATATGTCAATATTCTTGCGTCGCTCGGCAAAAAGTCTTGCCAGTCGTAAGCATATGCGTTGTCATATACTTGGTCAAAAGTCAAAGCATCAAATTCCGCAAGTTTAATAAGCACCCGCTCGCCACTTGAAAGATTTATATTAAGTTTTGCGATGTCGCTCATTTGCCCCGTTACTCCAATACGACCGTTTATCGCTTTTGAATCAGGGTATCCGAGACGTGATAATTCTCTTTTTACAACAGCTTCAAGTCCAAAAGCTGCGGGTATCAATAATTCCATAAAAAAATTGTAACATAGATATATCAAAAATGAAAAGCAAAATTTCTTGATTGTTTTTATCGAAATTGGCAAATCTAAATAAAAAGTAAAATCTCCGAAACAAAAAATGTTTCGGAGATTATTTTAGCTTTTGTTTAAAAATATTTAAACGGTTGACTTTGACAAATTTAGCAAATAAATTTGTCAAGCATTGAGTTAAACCATTCTTTCATTTTGGACGCATCGAAATGTTTGTCGGTGATATGATAATCGTTTACCATTCCGTAATAAAAACCAAAAATAATAACTGTCGCTTCTTTTGCATCAACCTTTTGTAATACTGACAAAGGTCTGTTTTGATTTTCAATGATAAGGTTTTCTGCGATAGTTTTTTCCAAAATAACTCCGCCTTCAACTGCGCCCCTTTGAGTGATATAACTCGTGGTGAGTTTTGACATTACTACGGGATAAGCGCAAGTGTCGTCGATGAGCTTACCGAAAACGCTTTTGATAAGAGCTAATCCTTGCAAATTGCAATTTGCGCAATGATTTATTAAGCTGTTGATTTCTGTCGAGCAGAGAGCTATAAGCAAATCGTTGCCACTAGGGAAATGATTGAAAACCGTCGTGCGGCAAACATTAGCGTGTTCGGCAATGTCGTCAAACGTAACTCCTTCGATACCCCTTTGTTCAAACAGCACTCTTGCGGAATGCGTTAAAAGTTTGAACGTTCTTTGTTTTTTTGATAATTTTTCCATACTCTTCACCCTTATTCTAAAAAATTAATAAATTTAGATTCTTAATTTTTTTATACACTAAAAATTTACCACTAAATGTTTTTTCCGTCAAGTAAATGCATTGCTTATTTGCACCTTTCAACAAAATTTTTTCGAAAAAAATTTTTGATTTTCGTAAAAATTGGTGTTTAGTACAAATTTAATACTTTTGCTTATAGATAAATATAATCTTTTTTGTTAATATTTTGTAATTTAAATAGCCTCTTAATAATGTACAATAGAGATAAATATAAACCTCTCTATCTCAGTGAAAATTTTTCGCTTGTTGTGGTATAAATAAATATTTTATACAACCTATTGTGTTTTTTTACTGTTGCTACAATATTATAATACTTTCTTTTATATATGCGAAAAATGTCGAATTTGCAATTTATTTGCGGTTTTATAAATTATAATTCATTATACTGTGCCGCAGAAGAACTGTCAATAACGAAAATCTATCAAAATGAGAAATTTTCGAAATTTAATTTTTAATATTGTTGTACAATTTGAAAATATTTAAACATTACAGCTAAATATCATATAATCAAAAATAATAATGACTGTAATAATTGGGATACAATATTCTAAGTTTTTATATCTTTTAGTAACTTTTGGTCAAAAAACGATAATAAATTCATTATGCTTATTATGCAGCTTAAATTTTTATAAATTCCATTTGGGCTACAACATTTGTCTGACCGTCTACTACGGATTTTACAAAAAATTCTACTCCTTTTTTGCTTGGTATCGGGTCGCTTGTAAAAACGCTCATTTTGCAACCAAGCTTTGCTTCATTTACAAAATGTAAGCTCATCGAAACTATTCTAAGCTTATCAATACTTGGAATAAAGTCCGCCAGCATATCAGGGTAGTTTGTATTATTCACATGTCCGTTTAGGTCTGTGTCAAAATAATTTACCGTACGTTCGCCACGCAAAACAAGCTCGGTGTTTTCGGATATTCGGGCTTTGGGATCAAATATTCCGTCCAGTGGCGGCTGCTCGCAATAATTGCTAAAATCTTCGTCGCTACAGCGCAAAAACTTTTTTGTATCGATATCAATCAATGCAAAAGTAGCTCCGCCAGACGCCAAAATTTCACCGTCCCGTTTTATATAGAAGGAACGCAAAAAACTAACACCTCTGCTTGTAGGCCAAGTTTCAATCTCTATTTTGTCATATTGTGAAATTTCACTAAAAACTTCTATATTCATTCTGCTTAGAATAAAAGTTTTTCCTCGTTTGTATAGGTCGACAAAACTGGGTTTTGCGTCACGCATATGACGGTTTGCGGTTTCCTGCATATAACGCATAATAATAGACGGTCTGACGCAAAAATTTTTATCCACGTCATGTGCCATAACTTCGTAAAACTGAGAGTAACTCATAAAAATTCCTTAAAAAATGTTTTTTATTGCAGCAGTCATAGCTTTGCAAACAGTAGAAAGCTCCATTGTTGGCGGTGCTGGTTTTTTGCCTATGCCTTGGCTTGTGCAAAAAGGAATATGTATAAATCCGCCCAAAATCGGCGTATTAAAAGTTAACTCAAGAAGACTGTACATAATATAATTACACACAAATGCACCTGCAGACAGTGATAATGAACAAGGGATGCCCGCCTCGTTTACGGCGAAAACGATTTTTTCTGCAGGCAAAGTTGCAAAATATGCCGCATTACCGCTTTTAGCTATAGTATTATCGATTATAACGTTATTTTTGTCGTAACCTTCGGTGACAGCATAATTTATCGCTATTTTTTCCACGGTAATATTTGTTCTGCCGCCTGCTTGTCCAAAGCAAACAACAGCATCGGGGTTGTGTTTTGTCAAAAGCATTTTCAGCTCGTCCTTGCTTTTGCCAAATTCGGTAGTGATTTGTGCTTTGATTATTTGAATATCGTCAAGCGTGTCGGGTAGCATTTTGACCGCTTCGTAAGACGGATTTATACTCTCTCCCATAAAAGGCGTGAAACCTGTGACAAGTATTTTTTTCATTATCGTTTACTCCTTTGTGTTTAATGACGAGTAATTTTGAGTGTATATAAATATTTTACCATAAAATCGGTGAGGATTAAAATAAAATTATAGTTTTTGAAAATTCACTATTATCGATTATAACGGTTCGATTTTCTAGTGTGGTTGAGTTTATAATTGTCCTTTTTTTGTAAAAATCGTCAATAGCTCGTCGTTTTAAAAATCTTATTTTTTCGGTTCGTTTCTTTTTTTCGTTAATTTTTGACCAAGTTTAGTGACAAAATTTTCTATCTTTTCCTGATATAGAAAACTCAATACCAATGCGGCAATAACGCCTGCTATTAAAACCGCCCACAAAATTAGCCAATAACCCGAAAAAGGTATCAAGTATCCGCTCCCCAAGTAACAAGTGCAAACAATGGCAATCGGACGGGTGATAAGATTTGTCACCACAAAAAAACGATAAGACATATCAGTTAGCCCCGCAACCATACACAAAATATCGTCGGGGAAAAAAGGAAACAGCATCATAAGAAAGAAAACGTATTTCCCTTTGCCAAGCTGCGTTTGCCATTTTTCGGTTTGCTCATCTCCGACAATCCAAGCCACAACTTTACGCCCAAGCTTGCGGCCAATAATAAATGCAACCACCGCTCCGAGCATTTGCGCTACGATACTTATCAACGTTGTTTGCCATGGACCAAAAACAAGCGTCCCTGCAACGGTGGTCAAAAAAGCGGGGATAGGCACGAGGGTAACTTGGGCAAATTGAATAAAGAAAAATATTAGATAGCTGTAAACTCCGCCTTTTAAAATAAATTCCTTAATATCTTCGGCTGAGTCAAAGGTATCAAGCGCGCCTGTGCGTTTGAATATCACATATATTACAATGATAACGGCTATTGCAATCAAAATTGCAACCATAAGCCGTTTTGTTTTTTGATTCATAAAAACCTTCGTTTTTTAGGATTTGACACTCTTTTTTTGCGGTATCTGCGAAAGAATGATTGCGCCAAACATCATAGCGCATCCCACTATTTCACGCACTGTCATCGTTTCTTGCAAAAACAAGCTGCCCGCAATTGCTGCAAAAACAGCCTCGCAACTCATAATGAGAGAGGCGACAGTCGGATTTAGTCCTTTTTGACCTACAACTTGCAAGGTGTAAGCAACACCGCTTGATAATGCGCCTGCGTATAGTATAGGCAGCCATGCGTCTAAAATATTCGCAAATACGGGCTTTTCAAAAATCAGCATTGGCACAAAACTTATTAGAGCAGCCGTAATTAACTGTATAAGCGAAAAACGCACAGCGTCCACTTTTGCCGCAAAGTGGTCTATGGTTATTATATGAAAAGAATATACCACTGCACACAACAAAATCAACAAATCACCCAAAGCAAGCGAAAACTCGTTTTGTTTCATACACAAAAAATACAATCCAAAAGTGGCTATCACTACGCTTACGGCAAGAGTTAGTCTCAATTTCTTTTTAAAGAAAATGCCAAGCAGCGGTACTATTACGATATATAAAGCAGTGATAAAACCCGCTTTACCGACTGTTGTATAATTTATTCCATACTGCTGCAACGCAGAAGCCACTGCCATGATAACGCCGCATATGACTCCTCCGACAATCAATGTTTTTCGTGCCTCGTGGTCGTCTGTCCCCCATACGGAAAATTTTTTACCGTCCGCTTTGTCCATAATAAAAATTGTCGGCAATAAAACTGCTATTGCCACCACATATCTGGCTGTGTTGAAAGTAAGCGGTTTGACGTATGCCATACCTGCGCTTTGAGCAACAAAAGCCACGCCCCATATGAGTGCGGCTAGAAGCAGTATTGAGCTATCCCTAACTTTTTTTATGTCCATAAATGTCTCTCTTTGGTTATTTTGACATAATTAAACACAATCAATCAAAACAAAAACGCCTAAGAAAGCTTAGCCGTTTTTTATTTTTTCCCTTTTTTTTGTCAATTTGCATTTTTTCAAATTTCTTTTATTCTTTTTGATACAACTCGCACATTGTCCTCAGTGCAAACGGTAAGACAATATTTGTTGCAGTATGCGTCCGTAACAAATTTTGGAGTGAAGTTGAATTTTATCGGCAATTTTGCAAAATCAATAGCGCCGTTGCCAAACATCGCTTTTATGCCCCGTCCGTCATATTTTACATAACATTCTTTTTCCGTCCATACTTTTGTGAGATAACGTATTTGTTTTTTTGGAGGCAAAGACTTGTAAAGCGCTTGTTCTGCCGTTGTGAGCCATTTTTCACAATTTAGCTGCAAAATTCTTTCCGAAACCACTTCAAGGTCAATACTCAATTTTTTTTGCGATATAGCCACAGCGACAATATTTCCGCTATGCGAAAGTGAAATGAAATGTTCTTCATCGGGCAGAATGGGACATCCGCTGGGTTGAAATTCCACTGACAAAAAATCTTTTTTTAAGGCGTATCTTAGCAAACGGTATAAACAATAACTACGCAATTTGTCTTTTAGCAGTTTGTATCGGTTGATATGCTCGGCAAGCGAATCTGAAAAATAACTCATATCAAATTCGCCGTTATATAAACTGATGTCGTACGTAAAAAGCTGTATTTTATTCATTTTCCAACTCGTTTCCCAAAATTTTTATTATATCCATAGGTTTTTTTGCAAAAATTTTTGCGCCGCTATTTTGCAGCAATTTCTTTGTTCTAAAACCCCACAGGCAAGCTATCATTGGCAAACCGCTGTTAACGGCTGTTTCGACATCGACTTCGGAATCACCCACATAAACAGCGTTTTCGTTTTTAACACCAAGTTTATCCAAGGCAAGATATACACCGTCTGGAGCGGGCTTTTTGCGTAAATTTTCGCTTTGTCCGACAACGACTTCAACAATCCCGTCAAAATAAATTTTTCTTAACGCTTCCAATGCCAGCTCGTTTTTATTTGTGACTATTGCAATTTTATATCTCTTTTTGACTTCCAAAAGCATATCTTTTACTCCGTCATAGAGCCTTGTTTTGTCATTGCAATGCTTGGAATAATGTTTTTTGAAGCAATCGAATATTTCATCAAAATTTTTTGGGCGGCATGTCAATGCACATTCTGTCAGCTTTTCAAGACCGTTACCGACAAATGTTTGTATTTGTGCCACCGTATAAACGGGATAGCCGTATTTAATCATAGTGTAGTTAATACTGTCCGTCAAGTCATCCAGTGTGTAAATCAAAGTACCGTCCAAATCAAAAATCACGGCCTGAATATCTTTCATCATGTACCCCATTATTGTTTTTTATAAATTTGAATTATTTATATCGTTCTTCTGTAGCTAATAATTCGCCTTTTTTGCCACAGCCGCCGACGTAATTTTTTATATTACTTTTACCCAAAATTCTGTGACATGGAATAAAAATCATTATCGGGTTTTTGTTACATGCGTTACCCACCGCACGGCATGCTTTTGGTCTGTCTATGCGCTCGGCAATATCTCTATACGTAGCCGTTTCGCCGTAAGGCACTTTGCATATTTCTTCCCATACGGCAACGCTAAATTCCGTACCAGCAAATTTTACGGGAAAGTCAAAAGTTTTGCGTTCACCCTTAAAATACTGTTCAAACTGAGTTGCGACCATTTTCGCCGTATCGGTTTCGACAGATTTCTTTGATTCTTCCTTAACTCCGTAATATATCTGAGTGACAAAACCGTCGTCGTTTGTCACCACACTCATTATTCCCAAAGGCGTGCCAACCAAAGTCACAAATTCCATAACTCTAATTGTAAAGGCACAAAAGCCGATTGTCAATATTCTTTTTCCGCAAAAAATTTTTTGCCAAATTAAGGTAAATAAAAAAGCATTAATTTAATGCTTTTTTTGATTTTTATATTTATTAAAATTATTTTAGTTGAGATGTTAATAAGAAAAATTTATTTAGGCAATTCCACACATATCAAGACGCTTTCACCCGAGATAGTATATTTTCCTTTATCCGTCGAAACAGCTATTTCGCCTTTTTCTATTGGCGTTTCGTCGTTTTTTCCCGCTGTGATATTTTCAAGCGCATAAACAAAAAGATAATCTCCGCTAAAAAGCACTTTACCGCCTGCAAATGAAATCATTTTCCCTTGCGCGCCTTTTTTTATCATAAGATTTATGTCCTGTCCCACTCCAGCGCAGACTGTCTCATCTTCACCGTCAAAAACGTCTATTTGCAGCGGCTTGAGTACAACTTCACGGCTTTCACCGTTTTTTTTGTGATTCAAAATAAAGGTGTTGTCAATGGGGGTCAAAAATCTTTTTACATCGGGCAAAACAGTGAATACCGATTTTTCGACTTCTACCGTTGCCGAACTAAGTCTAAATATAAAATCGCCTTTTTGATATGATGCATTTTCCGGGTAAATAAATGCTTCAACGGTTTTTCCTCCGCTCCAAAGCGAAGTTTTAAATTTTTTGCTATCCAGTATTTCCATCTTTTTTCCTTTTTATTTAAAAAAATAAACCTCGCCAAATAAGGCAAGGTTTCGTGTAGTCTATTATTTTTTGTTCTTCAATATGAATATTCTGCGTTCTGCTTTTGCAGTGTCCCAATCATAATTGAAACCTTTGTATTTTATTATTTCAAAATATTTACCCAAAATTTTTTCCCACTCTTTTACAGAGTAATTAACAATTCTTAGATTTCCGTCAAGTTCGTAACAGTTGTCGCCAAATTTTGTCATATTGATTTCTTCGGCACGCTTTTCACTCATTTCATAATTAAAAACTATCAAAAGCTCGGCGTCAGGCTTCAAAATCCTTTGAAACTCTATGAATATGCTTTCTGCAAGATCTGTGGGTATAACGTCGAAAACGTTATTTGAAAAAACTGCGTCAAAGCTGTCTATGGGGAGTGTTTTTAAATACGATTCATCGCCAATCAAAAACTTTGTGCTTTCGTAACAATTTATTTTTGATGTTTCTTTTGCAAGTTTTACTGCGTTTGCTGATTGATCTATTCCTATAATATTGGCACAGCTATTTGCGGCGAAAAAATGGGACGCCCAGCCGCTTCCACAGCCAAAATCAAGTATCATTTTTTTGTTTGCGCAAAACTGTATCAAAATGTCTTGATATATCTTGCTGCCCAAGTTCCAGTCAATAATCTCTCGTGCCTCTTGTTTTGAAAAATTTTCATCCCAAAAAACCAAGGCTCTTTCGTATTGCTTCATAAAGTCTCCAAATAGTTAGTAATCTTATATTAAATTTGCAAAAAAAATTTGTCAATCGATTTTTACGGCGACGACAAAAGTTTTTACTAATTTATATCACTTTTTCATTATTCTTTCACCTTTTCATGTTTCCTGATTCATTCCGTCCTTGTCATCAGAAATTTTTTCGGGCGTTAAACTCGTGTCTACTATTTTAGTGATTTTTTTTGGATTTGTTTTTTTTCTTTTATTGTTTTCTTGCAAAACATTATATTTTGAACGAGTACCGATAATTTCACTTATTTCATTTATTGTGACGAAAGCTCCGCTGTCGATGCTTTCCACTATCGCTTTCAATCGAGCAATTTCAAAACGATTTACAACGCAGTACATCATCGTTTTTTGTTTGTTGGAATAATAGCCCTTAGATTCTAAAAGGGTAACGCTTCTTCCAATACGTGAGCTTATTTCTTTTGCGATTTGTTTTTCTTTGTCTGTGATTATTATGCAGCCTTTTGCCTTATCCAAACCTTCCACAATAAAGTCCACCGCCTTTAAACCCACAGCATAAGATACGACGGAATACAAACCGATGACAAAATCCCCCAGCAAAAAACAAGCCGTTCCAAACAAAATCACGTTGAACGCCATAACGAAAATGCCCACGGACAGCGAGAGTTTTTTTGCAAACAAAACCGCCATTACTTCCACCCCGTCAATGGCTCCATTCATTTTTATGGTCAAACCCGAACCGATACCCGAAACGATACCCCCGAACACTGCGCAAAGAAATATATCGTTACCGAGCAGCCCAAACATTTTTTCATCAAGGTGCAAAACGAATTGGAACAAAAATGCAAAGAGCGCATAAAAGGCTATGGCAATGACCGAACAAAGCACGAATCTCCATCCGAGTTTTTTCCAACCCAACATAAAAAACGGAATATTGATACCCAAAATGAAAATAGCTATATTGACGTCTGTTAGTTTTGCCAAAAGTATCGACAAACCCGAAATACCGCCGTCCAGCACATTTGCAGGGTACAAAAACAGTATAACGCCGACTGCGTTAATGACGCCAGCAATAGCAAGCGCAGCTATTTGCCACCAATAAATTTTTGTTTTCTTCATTTTTCCCCCTTAAAACGGCTAGACAAACTTTATTTAATGCTAAAATAGTAAT
>DAOPIV010000013.1:13672-17227 GCA_035399325.1 Clostridia bacterium
CATTTTTCCCCCTTAAAACGGCTAGACAAACTTTATTTAATGCTAAAATAGTAATGTAAATTCTCCTTATATAATTTTATCAAAAAATAATGTGTCAGTCAATATAGTCACAAAAAGCAATTTTTTAATAACAATTTTCCTAAAAACAATCTTTCGTTCATAAAAAATATATCTATGCATAATAAAAAATCACCGTCATTTAAAACGGTGATTTACTATTATTCAGCTGTTTGTTGTTCGGAAATCTTAATATAAGTATTGTATTCCATTGTGCTATTTTTACTTCGAGCAAGCATCGTTTGATAGACTTTATCTCGCAAAATTTTTTGATTTTCTTTCAACGATTTGTTTTCGTTAGGGAAAAATGGTCCGTCTACATATACTGTAACCTTTGGTCTATGCGAAAGAAACCTTTTTTGAAAAGTCGATGTGAAGCAAAAAACGGGTTTGCTTGTTTTTATCGGAAATTTAAAAGATACGTCTTTATACGGGCGTATACCCGTGTAATATGGCCAGATATGCGCTTCGGGGTATATTGTCACAACATTGCCTTTTTTTGCTCGGGTTTCAACCGCTTCGTTAAAGTTTTTCATTGCGACAAAATCCGTAGGTATAGGCATACCCCCAAGCATTTCAACTATCGTACCTACGACAGGGATTGAAACCGCATCTGGGTTTACAATTATGTGCGCTTTCTTAGGAAAAGATATAAGCGTGGGTGTAAACGCATCTCCCGCAGACAGTGTATGATTGCCGTACAAAAAATAGCCCTTCGACCTATACCCTCGCAAAACTCTCGTGTTTTTTATGCTTATTCCGTATACGACAAGTTGAAACAAACTCACCAGCGGTGTAGCAATAAAACGGTACAAAACAAACGCAAAAAACTGCCATATCGGATTTTTTTTGAAATATTTGTAATTTGGCTTGACGTCTTTTCGATTTATGTTTGTTCCAGCAAAGTCGTCGTTAAGCTCGTCTACGTAATAATATGTTTTCTTCATTTTCAGTTTTTTCAGTGCCGTGCATTTCAACAGCTTCGTACATCATTTTTTCCATTTTTGCCATACATTCGCTTTGGTCAAAGGTTGTGGTCATACTGATGTATCTGTTTTTGTATTCCTCTTTAAGCTTTTCGTTTTCATACCAAAACTCAATTTTTTTCGTCAGGTCTGCTACGCTGTCTTTTTTGAACAAATTGTTTTCGTCAAGAGCAAACATTCTTGTGGCGCTTTTTGGGGAGTTGCAAATAACAGGCACAAGTCCCGAAACAATCGCTTCCATACAAGCGATCGCTTCTATTTCGGCTTTGGCAGTATGCACATACAAATCCGCTCCACGCATAAGCGAAATCAAATCTTTCCGAGATAAAAAATCAAAATCAACGTCAAGCGAATATTTTTCTGTCAATTTTTTTAATTTTTCTTTCAAAGGTCCGTCGCCCGCAAGAAAAATTTTGATATTGTTTTTATACTTGCTTGCGTTTACTGCTTTCAATAATGTTGTCGGGTCTTTCTCTTTACTGTATCTGCCCGTACATACGATAGTAAACTTTTCGCTTATCCTCTTTCCTTCGGCTTGACGATAAAACTCCTCATTTACGCCGTTTGAAATAACTACCGCATTTGTTTTTGTTATTATTCCTTCAAATTCATCTTTTATAAAAGCTGTCGGGTAGTGAATTATGTCACAGTAACGAAAAACCTTGTCGTAATATCTTTTGTATACTATATAGTTTGCAATTTTGCATTTCATCAAAAAGATATGAGAAGTAAAATTTTCCGCTTGCGAATGGAAACTTGCCGTAACGGGCATATTTTTTTCACAGGCTATTTCCAAAGCAGCTTGCGACAAAGCATAAGGCGTAACCAAATGCATAACATCCGCACCCTCAAGAGCCTGCCTCAAAATACCGTAATCGGGCTTTGCAAGCAAAACGCCGTTTCTCTCGATAATTTTATTGATAATATAGCCAAAGTTGCGTTTTGGCACGACGTAATATCCCGGCAGATTTTTTTTGTCTTCGTCGGGACACACAACTCTGACTTCGTGTCCTTTTTCTCTTAGTGAATTGATGAGATTTGTTGCAGCGATAGTCGTGCCGTTGTTGAGCTTGCCCAGAACGTCACATATGACTGTAATAATCATAAATTTTCTCCAATAAATATGTATAATAAGTTAATCATAGCTTATACCGTTGCAAAAAATTTTTCAAGTGTTAGCGGGTATAGCGTTTTTCTACTTGTATAGAAATTTTAGAGAGTTCAATTCTCATTTTATGAGATAAAAAAATTTTCATTTGGCAGCATTGATTTTTAGTTAAAAAAAGTGTATACTCGAATAATGGAAGACAAAATAAAAATAACTGTCGCAAACAATCTCATTGAGCTAAGAAAAAGTCGTGGCTGGACGCAAGCCGATGTGGCAAAGGCGCTTAACTATTCTGACAAGTCTGTTTCAAAGTGGGAACATGCCGATTCTTTGCCCGATATTTCCATACTATGTGCTTTGGCGGATATGTATGGCGTGACTGTTGATTACCTCACACACGAAGACGCTGGTGAAAAACTTAGATACCTCAAAGCCAAGTCTCAAAACGACGCAAGCAACCGTGCTGTTATCGTTTCGATGTCTGTTGCCGTTGTTTATCTAATCGCAACTATTATTTTTGTTTATTCTATATGGAATGGGGCATTGTTTTGGCAATCTTTTATTTGGGGAGTGCCAGCAAGCAGTATTGTGTTGCTGTTAATTCACCGCAGTTGGGGAGGCAAAAAAATATACAAAACCCTGCTTCTTTCCATATTATGCTGGTCGCTGTTGCTGTCAATCTATCTCCAATTTCTAAATTACAGTCTTTGGCTTGTTTTTATTGTGGGTATACCGATAGAAACTATCATTGTGCTTGGCTCAAAAATACAAAGGCGGAGATAATCAATATTTAATACAAATAAATTTTTTATATACGAAAAAAATCGAACTCCATTGGAAAAAACTAAAAACAATTCTATCTAAAAATTTTTAATATATAAAAAATAAAAGCGGAGAAATTTCCGCTTTTTTTATTACTTTTCAATCGCTTTTTTTAAAATTAGTTTTTCTAGTATTATATTTAATTCATATCTTGTCTGCGTTCAAAATTAACTACAATTTAAGTTATTTGACCTTTTTGAGCATTCGACATTCTATCCAAGACGGATAAAAACCTATTTCGTAAGCTATGCGCTGAGAGTATATATTAGCTTCAAGCGTGCCGTAATACGGTATTTTGCCACGACGCAGAATTTCTTCTTTGAGAAGTGCCGATAAAACCGTTCCGATGCGTTTGCCACGATATTCTTTTTTTACGTCCACCCCTATTTGCCACATCATATCAGTGTCGGCTTGACACGCCGCCATACCGACTATTTCGCCTTTGTCAATAGCACACACCGCCAAAACGTCTGGATGCTGGGGATGAAATTGTGGCATAAGCGCATGCGAAAACCACTGCCCGTAAAACTGTCCGATATCTTTTTGCTCGTACCAGCGTATTTCATATTTCGTACTTGTGTC
>DAOPIV010000014.1:0-17086 GCA_035399325.1 Clostridia bacterium
TCGTCAAGTTCCGCCCGTATTCCCATATCTATTAGCTTATCATACACTTTCTTTGCATAGCCATTTTGCGCTTCGGAAATCGGCATAACTCTGACTTGCTCGGGTGCAAACCAAAGCGGCAACGCACCTGCGTATTTTTCGAGCAGCAATGCGAGTGTGCGTTCGTAACAGCCTATAGAAGTCCTGTGAATAATATAAGGCATAGTTTTACCGCCGTCTGCGTCAATATATTCCATACCAAATTTTTGAGCCAAAAGCATATCTATTTGGATTGTGACTAGAGTGTCTTCTTTGCCGTGAACGTTTGTTATCTGTAAATCAAGCTTAGGTCCGTAAAAAGCCGCCTCGCCTACGCCTACTTGATAATTTACCCCAAGTTCATCCAAAATGTTTTTCATCAATTTTTGCGCTTCGTCCCATTGTTCTGCGGTACCTTCGTATTTTGCAGTGTTTTCGGGGTCCCACTGACTGAAACGATAAGTAATATCTTCCAATAGACCGATAGAATTTAACAAATATCTCGAAAGTTCCAAACAACCTTTAAATTCTTCTTTTAGCTGGTCTGGGCGAATGATAAGGTGCGCTTCGGAAATCGTAAATTGGCGTACCCTTATCAGCCCGTGCATTTCACCGCTGTCTTCGTTTCTGAACAGTGTTGAAGTTTCGTTCAGTCTCATCGGCAGTTCTCGGTAACTGCGTTGGCGGTTAAGGAAAACTTGATACTGGAAAGGACAAGTCATAGGACGCAAAGCGAATACTTCTTTATCTATTTTTTCGTCGCCCAAAATAAACATACCCTCTTTATAATGCGACCAGTGGCCGCTTATCTTGTATAAATCGGATTTTGCCATATACGGGGTTTTTGTAAGTTTGTAGCCCCATTTTTCTTCCGTGTCTTCTACAAAACGCTCAAGTAACTGTATAACTTTTGCGCCCTTTGGCATTAGAATCGGCAAACCCTGTCCTACAACGTCGACGGTTGTAAAATACTCCAGTTCTCTGCCAATTTTATTGTGGTCTCTGCGTTTTGCGTCCTCCACTTTTGCCAAATATTCATCCAAATCCGCTTTTTTGTCAAAAGCCGTGCCGTAAATGCGGCTGAGCATTTTGTTTTTGACATCACCACGCCAATAAGCACCCGCAAGCTGCGTAAGCTTGAACGCTTTTACTTTGCCAGTGGACGACAGGTGCGGTCCACGGCACATATCTGTATACTCGCCTTGAGTGTATATGGAAACTTCGGGAACGTTCAAGTCTTTTATCATTTCCACCTTATAAGGTTCATTTTGTTTTTCAAAAAATTTAATCGCATCAACGCTTTTCATAACCGAGCGGACAATAGGCGTGTTTTCTTTGATAACGTTTTGCATTTCCGCTTCAATTTTAACTAAATCGTCTTGTGTTATGGGTTCGGCAAAATCGATATCGTAATAAAATCCGTTTTTGACGGCGGGACCTATCGCAACTTTCGCATTCGGGTACAAACGCTTGACGGCTTGCGCCATAATATGAGAAGTCGTATGGCGATAAACCTCCTTTCCTTCTTCGTCGGCAAAGGTAAGAACTTTAAAATCGCAGTCTATATCGACTGTTGCGGTTAAATCCGCTAAAACTCCGTTTATAGACACGCAGACAGCGTTGCGAGCCAAACCCTCGCTGATGCTTTTTACAACGTCAACAGCGCTAATTCCCTTATCAAATTCGGCTTTTCTGCCGTCGGGAAAAGTAATAATAATTTTCGCCATAAATTTTCCTCCTATTAAAAAAGCCCTTACCCCAAAAACTATGGGATAAGGACGAAAATATTTCCGTGGTTCCACCTTATTTACCGCCCAAAAAGCGGTCACTTTGATATTTACTTACGCCGTAAATTAGCGGTATCAGATGAAGTGGTACCCATACAAAGTGTTTTGCGTGACTTTCACCAAACACGCTCTCTAAAAAAAACAGCAACCTATATGGACTTGTCTTCAAATAAAATACTATAAAACTGTTAATTTATTCTATACCTTTCAACATTAATTTGTCAAGAGTTTGACAATGATTCGTAATTTGCCGAAAACAGATAATCCGCCAAAAAACGAAATTCGTCGGACAACATATCGATTTTGCCCATAAAAACGAGCATTCGGGGTTTTTGGCAAATGATATTGTACATCAAAATTTCTTCGTCGGACAAATTCGGATAAATGAATTTTTGTTTTACAATACGCTTGTTTTTTTCATCAAAAAGCTCGAATCCGTCATAATTTAGCACTGCAAAAAGTTTTTTGTTTACAAACGGCACGGCTTCGAGTAAAAAACGCAAAAAATCCCTTACAATACTTTTGTTATTAAAAATAACGTCGTTGGCATTGCTTAACTCAATGATTTCGTCCCATTTGTGCCTGAGATTTTTTGAGCGAAAATTGTAAACGCCGTCTATCACGATATTTTCAATATTATCAAACATTCTTGTCGTAGACCTGCCGTCAAGATTGCTGTCGAATATGCACATTGTGTTAATTAGCGTGCGGGTAGTTAAATCGTCGTTACTTATTCGGATTTTTTCAAGTAAATACTTTTTTTTGTAACTAACAGCAATCACTCTCGATACGCTTTCTCTCACCAAAGCCGCCATTTGGGGTTTGTGCTCAATAGGATAAGCAAGCGAAACATAATAGCGGTTTTTAGCGTCAAGCTCGGTAATTATTCCGTTCACACACTGCACGGGTTTTTCCAGCTCTTCTTTTATGCTTTGCAGAAAAAATTTATTGGGGTTGTCGATACTAAGCGTCGTTTCGGCAAGTTTTTGATTCATACATAAAGTTTATGCAAATTCAAAATTATTAGTATACGGCAACCAAAAACCGCTAAATTTTCATATTTTTCGCCATTTCTTTATCAATTTCCGACACTCGAAAACTTTCACGAACTTTTTGTAAAGCTTTGTTTCGGACAAATTTTGTAAGATTGTTTTTGCCATTAATGTATTCCACAGTCCTGTTTTTGCATTTAATAAAAGCAATCGACAACAGCCAAGCCGTACCCATATCAAGATAATATTCGCCGAAATGCAGTGTGTCGACTGTTTGCAAAACTTTATCAATATGCCCTTCGTCCAAAAAATATTGCATAAAGATATTCAAACCGAAACGAATGATAAAAGTTTTATTGCTTTTGGTTAGTTTTAAAGCAAACTCCCAAAGCTTTTGACGGTCTTGTTCTCCCACTTTCAAAGCTGAATTTACACTATCGCAGACCGCCCAATTGTCTACATATGGCAAATAATCGAGCAATAATTTTATTTTTTTGTCAAGAGAAATGTTTGCAAAACAAATAACAAGCCCTTTTAATAAATCAATTTCGTAAAACATATTGTTTGGAAAAGATAAAATATGCTGATATTCATCGGCATATTTTTTTGCAATTGCTCGTAAATCTGGGTTTCGGCAACCCAAAATCTCGGCACTGGTAAAAACAAGCCGACTGTTAAAAACTTTGTATTCTTGCGTTGATTTTTCTTTTATTAAATTTAATAAAAATTCATATGTCATTTTTTTGTAAGTTCAGTGATTTTTGTGTATAAAGCAAAATCGTATGCCCTTAAACTGCATACGATTTTTTTTAAAAATAAAATTATTTTTTTATTTTTTGTTTTCTTCAACAAATTTTACAACTGCGCCGATAGTTTGAAGCTTGTTTGCCATTTCATCGGGAACAGTTATATTGAAAACGTCTTCCAAAGACATAAGAAGTTCGACAACGTCTAATGAATCTGCACCAAGGTCATTTATGATATCGGATTCCATAGTAATTTTGTCTTTTGAGATATTAAGTTGATCTGCCAGCATTGTTTGAACTTTTTCGAAAACCATCAATAATTCCTCCATTTTATTAGGGACGTAATTTTAATATAGCTATTTTATATTATCTTAACGATAATTACAATACTTTTTAGGTATTTTTTTCTAAAATTCGGCATTATAAACTGTGCGTGGGAATGGAATTGAGTCTCTGATATTGTTTATGCCCGTAAGGTACATTACCAGCCGCTCAAAACCGAGACCAAACCCGGCATGTTTGTTTCCGCCGTAACGGCGTAAATCCAAATACCACCAGTATTCGTCAACGTTCATATTAAGTTCACGCATTCTTTGTTCCAAAACTTCATAACGCTCTTCTCTTTGACTCGCTCCGATAAGCTCGCCGATGCCCGGCACAAGCATATCTGCAGCGGCGACGGTTTTTTTGTCGTCGTTTAGACGCATGTAAAAGGCTTTGAAATCTTTCGGGTAATCCATGACAAAAACGGGACTTTTATATATTTTTTCAGTCAAATATTTTTCGTGTTCTGTCGCCAGCTCTTCGCCCCACTTCACTTTAAATTCAAACTCGTCATTGTGCGGCTCGAGAAGTTTTACAGCTTCGGTATAGCTTATGCGGACAAAATTACTTTTCACGAGATTGGACAAACGTTCTTTTAGTCCTTTGTCTACAAATTCGTCAAAAAATTCAATTTCCTGTTTGCAGTTAAGTAAAACGTATTTGACTACATACTTTATCATATCCTCAGCAAGATCCATATCGTCCGCAAGGTCGGCGAAAGCTATTTCGGGCTCTATCTGCCAAAACTCCGCTGCATGACGCTGTGTGTTGCTGTGTTCGGCTCTAAAAGTCGGCCCGAAAGTATATACGTTGGAAAATGCCATTGCATATGTTTCTACTTCCAGTTGTCCCGAAACAGTCAAACCCGCTTTTTTGCCAAAGAAGTCTTTGGTGTAATCAACTTCCCCTTCGGGATTTTTTGGCACATTATTTAGGTCGAAAGTAGTGATTTGGAACATTTCGCCCGCACCTTCGCAATCGCTGGCGGTGACAATGGGAGTGTGAACGTAAATAAAATTACGCTCGTTAAAGAAACTGTGCACGGCATATGCCGCCTTTGAACGGACTCTCATAACGGCGTTAAATAAATTTGTTCTCGGACGTAAATGCGCAACTTCACGCAAAAATTCCAATGAATGGCGTTTTTTCTGCATTGGGAATTCGGGCGTGGACTTGCCTTCGACTTCTATAATTTTTGCTTTAATTTCAAACGGTTGTTTGTTTTCGGGCGTAAGAATAACGATACCCGTAACGGTCAACGCACAGCCTACATTTTGACGGGCAATGTCGTCGTAATTTTCTACTTCATCCCTAGCAAAGACAACTTGCACCGATTTAAAGCAAGTGCCGTCATTGAGCTCGATAAAGCCAAATGCTTTACTGTCACGGATTGTGCGAGCCCATCCGCTTACTGTGACTGTTTTACCGCCGTAAAGTTCTTGTTGTTCGAATAAACTGCTTAATAATGTTCTCATATATATACCAAATTTTGTAATTTTTTATATTTTTTTTTATTTTTTTAATCTGCGTAAAAAAGCAGGTACGTCGTTGTCTTCCGACACTTTGATGTTTGATGTTTCCGCAGCTGCGACTTGATTTTCCACTGATTTTTCTTGCGGCGGAATCGTGTCAACAGGTTTTATTTGACTGTTTAGGGGTTTGTCCATTCTTGTGCCGTACAGTTCTTTTGTAAAATTGCTGTTGTCGCTGCGTTGTTCGTTTCTTTCGCCAAAAAACGATTGTGTTTTTGGTTTTTGCGGAATTTGGGATTCTTGCTGTTTCATATCAAAGCCTGTGGCAATGATAGTAACTTGCACTTCGCTTTCAATGTCTTCACGTATATCCGCCCCGAAAATTATTTGTGCCTGCTCGTCCACTACTTCTTTTACCAAATCAACGGACTCATAGATTTCGCCGAGCGTCAGGTCAACACTGCCCGTGATATTGATAATAAGCCCCGTTGCGCCTTTTATGGTGGTTTCCAATAAAGGACTGTAAACGGCTTGACGTATTGCGTCCAAAGTGCGGTTTTCGCCTTTTCCGACGCCCAAACCCATATGCGCCATACCTTTGTTTTTCATAACCGACTTTACGTCCGCAAAGTCTAGATTGATAAGAGCGGGGAAAACGATAATATCGCTGATTCCACGTATACCTTGACGCAAAACTTCGTCCGCACGCTTAAACGCTTCCACGACGGTTATATCACGAGGGAAATTCTGCATAAGCTTGTCATTTGGAATAACAACAAGGGTGTCAACGTATTTTCTAAGGTTTTCTATGCCCATTTCGGCGTTTTTGATACGCACTCTGCCTTCAAATGAAAACGGTTTTGTGACAACCGCAACCGTAAGTATGCCCATTTCTTTGGCAATGGAAGCAATGACGGGAGCAGCTCCCGTACCTGTGCCGCCGCCCATACCTGCGGTTAAAAATACCAAATCGGTGTCTTTTAGTATCTCAACGATAGATTCACGGCTTTCTTCCGCCGCTTGTCTGCCGATTTCGGGGTCTGCGCCCGCTCCAAGCCCTTTCGTCAATTTGCTTCCTATTTGAAGTTTGTTTGAAGCTTGCGACATAAACAGAGCTTGTCTGTCTGTATTTATAGCGACAAAAGTCGCACTCTTTATACCCGATTGAATCATACGGTTTACTGCGTTGTTACCGCCGCCGCCTATTCCCAAAACTTTTATATCGGCAGCTCTGGCTACCGCTTGATATTCGTCAACCATAAAATATCCTCCCTAACTTATCTAAAATAATCTTTTGTTGGCACGCTGTCTTACCGCCAAATCCACAAGTCCGTACACCGTAGCGTATTCGGGTTTGTTTTTCAAAGGGTCTAAGGTTTTTGCCAATTCTATTTTTTTACGCAAAACTCTTGACAAAAATTCTGTGCCGCCTTTTATGTAAGTCAGTCCGCCTCCCGTCATATATACGGGTGTGGACAATGGTATTTCTTCACAATAACTATCAAAACATTTTATAATATATTCGCCAATTTCTTCGATACGGGCTTTTGCTATGTCGTTTGACTGAGCGGCTTTTATCTCTGTTCCGTCGGACAAAACATAATTTTCGACGGGCTTAAACTCCAAATTGAGATTTATTTTTTGTCTTAACTGTTCCGCCGTTCTATATGGTATTTCCAAAACTTTGCACAAATCCGCCGATATATGACCGCCGCCCAATGAAAAGGATTTCATAAACAAAAGTCCGTCTCCGCCAATAAGCATTACGTTTGTTGTAATGTAGCCGATATCTATTAGTATCGCTTGCTGGTCACGAGTCTCGGGAGAAATCAAAAACAGAGCTTCCGCAAGACAGCTTGAGACCAATACGGTTTGAGTTATGCCGAGAGAATTTATGATTGGCATAACGCCGTCAATAAAATACTCGCTTGCATATATGAATGAAATAAAGCCCGATATTTTCGTCGCAACGCAACCCAACGGATCTACTGTTTGTTTATCATCGTCGAGAATATAATGAATAACCGATTGACTGATAGGAACAAGTCCTGTCGCATTTCCAACATTCGCCCTTGCATAAATTTCAGCAATATCGTCGTTGTTTATTTTCTTTTTTGATTTGAATGTAAGTTCGCTACAGTTTGACGACACGCATGTAAACTCGCCAGGAACGCCGATAAATAAATCTTTTACCGCTTTACCATATTGCTTTTCTGCCTGTCTTAATGCCGTGGTTACGCTTTCGGCTATTTTTTCGGGTACGAGCCAAGCACCCTCATAAAAACCGTCATAAGGACACTGACCAATGGCTTTGATTGCAAATCCGTCAGTTGTTGCACATCCAATCGCACATATTATTTTGCTAGAACCGAAATCCAAAATCGCTACATCGTTTCTTTTCATTTGAAACACCTTGGTAATTAATTATTATTTGTCGTTTTGATGCTTCCGTCACTATTTACGGTAATAGTAACGCCAGCACCTGTCATATCAATAGTTTTGTTTGAGTAAACCCCGTATGCGGACACGAGTTTGTCGTGTAAATTTATGTCGGCTTCATTGATAACAATGACTGCACCTGTTTGCGTATTTAGGGTTAAAATACCGCTTGATATTTGATAAGAATCAAGCAAAGTGTAAATTTGGTCGAAATTGTAAGTAAGCTCCCAAATCGTTTTCGTCATATTTTTGATTATCTCAAAATTTTGTTCGGCAGTCTCATTTTTCCAGCTCAATGTGGAAGCGATTGTCACATCGTTTACACTGTCGGCAAGCGGTGAAATATCAATATATCGGGAATAATCGCCTTGGATAAGTCCTATGACATAGCCGTCAACGTCCACCGCATAATTTACTCCGCCTTTAGACAAAAAGAAAATGCTCGAACGTTTTGTTAATTTGAGTATCATACTATTTGGAAACATTTTTTCAATTTCAATAACTTTCCATGACGAATATTGCTGATTTGAATGAATGCTCTCGATTATTTCACTTTCGGGCAGAAAAAATATGTTTTTCCCTTTAAAATCCGAAATGAGTTCGGATGCGTCTACTCCGCTTGTGTCCAAAATCTGACTTCCTTCTTCATCGTAAAGTAAAATTTCGGCGGTCTGCAAAGTAAAGACAGTACTGCCCAAAACAACGATAATTGCTACCACTATCAATATGGAAAAAATCACTAACAGTCTTTTTTTCATAATTTCAACACCATTTTATAAATTATACAATACAACCCCGTTTAAAGTCAATGATAATAAATAAATCTTACCCCTTATTTTTGACCGATCAACCACAATATTTTATTTGCATTTCTTTATTGATAATAAAGAGAGATAATCTAGCTTCTTCATTTTATCATAAATATTTTCTTATAATAACTTTCAATTTGCCTATTGACCAAAGTGGTCAGTAGTGATATTATAAATACTGACCAAAGTGGTCAGTATTTAAAATTTCAAATATAAGGCGATAAAAAAATGAATTCTTTTTTAGAAATTTCCGAAAAAAAACGTGACCGTCTTTTAAATGCGGTGATTGAAGTTTTTGCAGCTGTGCCTTTCGAAAAAGCGTCTTTAAGAGAAGTGGCAAAACAGGCGGATATATCAAAAACATTGCTGTTTTATTATTTTCAAGATAAAAAAACCATTTATATTAAAACCTTTGAATATTGTTCGGAAATCATTGCTAATGAAATAAAAAGCCGTCAATCAATAAAAAATGAAACTGATTTTTTTGAAATCATCACTTTCACGCAAGATATAAAATTTGGACTTGTCAGTCGTTACCCGAAAATCTTTGATTTTTTGAAAAACGCTTATGACGAAACCGATAATGAGATAAAACAAAAAATTTATGACATACGACGCAAATATCTCAACGAAGATTTAGTTTCTGTTTTTTCCAAAGCCGACTTTTCAAAATTTAAGGACGACATAAGTTCTGAAACAGCTTTATCTATTATTACTTGGGTTGCGGAAGGTTTTGTCGCTTCACACAATGGAACTTGCGATATAGACGTTTTGCGTAAAGAATTTGATAAATATTTAATCGTATTGAAAAATAGTTTTTATAAGGAGAAATTTTTATGAAAAAGTGTATCATAACAGGCTCTAATTCTGGCATAGGAAAAGCCGCAGCTCAGAAGCTTGCTGAAAAAGGCTGTACTGTGGTTTTGGCGTGTCGAAACCTTGCCGCCGCCGAAAAAACACGTGATGAGATTATTCAATCCACAGGTAATCAAAATGTGTATGCTATGCGTGTTGATTTGTCGCTTATTGCCGATGTGAAAAATTTTGTCAAAGAATATACCGAAAAATACGGATCTCTTGATATTTTGATAAATAATGCGGCTGATTTTGATTTATCACGAAAATCCCCTTTAATAACAACCGAAAACAACGAAACTCAATTTGCGACAAATCATCTTGCGCCTTTTACTTTGACAAACGGGCTCTTGCCGTTACTCAAAAAAAGCGATGACGGCAGGATAATAAATATCGCTTCGCAAGGACTGGTTTTATACCCTAACATACAATTTGACTTTGACAATATAAAAGGACAAAAAAACTACTCCCCTGCCAAAACCTATTATCAAACCAAACTTGCACAGCTTATGTTTTCTATTTCACTCAAAGAAAAACTGGGAAAAACAAATGTTTCGGTGTATGCTGTGCGTGTAACAAATGTCAAAATTGATATAAATAGATATCCAAACCTTTCGCCCTTTATGAAATCCTTATACAAAATGAAATCTCGTTTTTCCATATCTCCCGAACAAATGGCAAAAGTTTATGTGGAGCTTGCAATAGGCGAAAAACAAGCGGGGTTCTATTACGACGAAAAGCTAAAAGAAGTACGAGCAAATAAATATGCCTATAATAAAGACGCTCGTGACAAACTTTGGCAACTTAGCGAAAATTTAACTAAATAATTGAGATTGAAAGTCCGTCATCGACGGACTTTCAATTTGTATTCAAAATAAGTTGCTAACCTGCAATAAATATGATAATATTGACGGGTAAAAAATTTTGCCCTCATAGTCTAGTGGTCTAGGACGTTGCCCTCTCACGGCAGAATCAGGGGTTCGAGTCCCCTTGGGGGTACCAATCGCAACCGCAGTAATGGCGTAAGCCAGTACTGCGGTTTCTCTTTCCCTGCAATGGTACTCAAACCATTTTTGTGACGCTCGCAATAGTGATTTTTGTTCATTTTAGGTATCTTTCGAGTTAAAAATTTTAATGCTCGCTATTCCGTCGCAAAGCTCCTTGCGAGTCCCCTTGGGGGTACCAATCGCAACCGCAGTAAAGGCGTAAGTCAGTACTGCGGTTTCCCTTTTTCACAAAGATTAATCGACGAGTTCCTCTGGGGCTATTGCGACTGTGGTATCAGATATCCTTTACAAAAGTTTTTTATTCAAATTAAAAAGACTCAAAAAAGAAAACCGTAGTACTTATACTACGGTTTTTTATGAAGATTCAAAATTCAAATTTTTTATTCGGCGCCGCCGTCGTTTATGTAAAACATACCGAATGTGCCCGGTCCGCAGTGACTTGCGATGGTACAACTGACTTCCGCAACATCAATTTTCTCAAAATCGGCGTGCTGAATAATAATTTTCTTTACACTTTCTATTATGGAATTGTCAACTTTCGTGTGTCCTATTAAAATACGGCGTTTGTCATAGTTGTTGTATTCTGTAAGCGTACTTATGACATATTTTTCGATAGCTTTTTTTAAATTACCAAGATATTTTTTCCCTACGCCCATCACCCCGTCTTTTACTATGATAGAAGGTTTGATACCCATCAAATTTGCACCTAATAAAGCGACAGATGAGCATCGTCCGCCCTTATGTAAGTAATCAAGCTTCTCAATAATAAATGACGATTGAACAAACGGAATGCGTTTTAAAACTTTTTCGTAAATGGTTTTTGCGTCTTCGCCTTTGGCTCTAAGGTCACAAGCATAAAGCACAAGCAGCCCTACCCCTGATGACAAGTTTCTGCTGTCAATGACAAAAACGTTTCCAACTTCTGCCGCAGCTATTTTTGCGTTACTGTTTGATGCGGACATTTCGCTAGAAATATCAAAGTGAATGACAGTATATCCGTCCTCAACGAATTTACTGAAAACACTTTTGAATTTTTCAACGCTTACCGCTGCCGTTTTTGGCAAAATATTTGTTTTTGCAACAAAAGCGTAAATGTCGTCAGGGGTGACGTCTACGCCGTCGGTAAAGGTGTTTTCACCTAATGTGATATGAAGCGGTATCAAAGTGATATCGTTCTCAGTTAGCATAGACGGTGCCAAATCAATGACACTATCCGCCGTAAATTTAATTTTCATAAATCGTTCTCCTAAATAAACTGCGTCTATCTTACCACATTAAAGACTGTATTAACAACCCAAATACAAAAAAAAGCGACGGTTTTTCTCCGTCGCTAAAATATTAAAATCAAAATTATTAAAGAAATGTACTTGAGTATATTTTAATTTTCGCCCTTGTCGTTGTAATATAAGATACCCAAAGTGCCCGGTCCGCAATGACTTGTGATTGTGCAACCTGCGTCGGTATCCAAAATTTCAATAAAATCCGCATACTGACGGATGAGGTCTCTAACCTTTTCAATGATTTCTTTATCTATTTTTGTGTGAGTAATAAAAATTCTTTTTTTGTCATAATTAGGGTACTTTGTCAAAATGTCAGGTACGTATTTTTCCAAAGCACGTTTGAGCGAACCCATATATTTTTTACCCACTATCATTTTGCCGTCCACCACTTCTATTGTGGGTTTTATTGAAAGTAAATTTGCTCCCAATAAAGCCAAGGACGAGCATCTTCCGCCTTTGTATAGATAATCAAGCTTGTCGATAATGAACGATGCTTGCACGCTGTCGACACGTTTTAATACTTTTTCATAAATTGTTTTTGCGTCAAGTCCCTCTTTTACCAAATCACACGCATACAAAACCTGCAAACCTACGCCTGAAGACAAACTTCTGCTGTCAATAACAAAAACGTTTCCTATTTCTGCGGCGGCGATTTTTGCGTTGCTGTTTGATGCGGACATTTCGCTACTAAGATCAAAATGAATAACACTATATCCTTCGCTTACGTATTTGCCAAATACTGTTTTGAATGTATCCACGCTAACGGCGGCAGTTTTCGGTAACTGATTTGTTTTTTCTACAAAAGCATAAATATCATCGGGCGTGACGTCAATTCCGTCTTTATAGTTTGTGCCGCCCAAGGTGATATAAAGCGGTATCAAGGTGATGTCGTTATCTTCTAGCATTTTTGGCGACAAATCTATTACGCTGTCTGCCGTTATTTTAATTTTCATAAAAAACTTCTCCTGTCAAAATAATTATTGCAATATTTTCTGCAGCAACCCAGCTGCAAAATAAACCTTGTTTATTTTAGCACTGTAAAAATTGATATTCAATACGAAAATAACTTAATAGACACTTTTTTAAAAATTATCTATTCTGTCATTTTATTATCGTTAAATTTTGGTTTTTGCTACCTTTGAAAGTATAACCAAAGATGCAGTTTGTTAGAATATATCTAAAAAAGTTTAGTATTATAGGGAGCAAAATATTGCCCCCTATTAGCTTTAATTTTGTTGTGATAATTTTATAGACGCATTCCGCCTGAAACTTCCAAAACCTGTGCTGTGATATAAGAAGAATCGTCGCTTACTAAAAATAAAGCAGCTTTCGCAATGTCTTCGGGCTGACCAAGTCTGCCAAGCATGGTTTGTTCGGCAAATTTTTTGAGTAAATCTTCTGGAACAGTTTTTATCATATCGGTCATTGTGTAACCAGGTGCAATAGCGTTTACTCTTACGGGTACGCCCTTTCTTGCAAATTCTTTTGCCCAAGATTTTGTCATACCTATAACGCCCGCTTTACTTGCGGCATAATTTGCTTGTCCAATATTGCCAAAAATACCAACGACAGAAGAAATATTAACGATTGCACCGCCGCCAATATTTTCCATTTGAGGACCTATTAAGCGTGTCATATTAAATACACCTTTAAGGTTTACCGCAATAACAGAGTCAAACATTTCATCAGTCATACGGACCGTCATTTTGTCACGGGCAATGCCTGCGTTATTAACCAAAATGTCGATTTTACCGTATTTTGCAATTGTATTATCGTAAAATTCTTGTACTTTTGCAGAATCTGTGATATTAAGCTCGTAATATTCCACATTCTTTTTTTCATAGGTCAACGGAACCATATCAACAGCGATGACGGTTGCGCCTTCGTCCGCAAAAAGCTGTGCCATTGATGCGCCAAGACCTTTTGCTCCGCCCGTTACGACCGCAATTTTATCTAATAATTTCATATATCAATTCTCCTTCTATATTTACTAAACTTTTTTGACTATGATAGCCGTACCCATTCCGCCGCCTATGCAAAGGCTTGCCAAACCGATATTTTTGTTTGTTTCTATCATCTCGTGGATAAGCGTGACCAAAATTCTGTTGCCGCTTGCACCTACGGGATGACCGATAGCGATAGCACCGCCACGAGGATTTGTACGGGCAAGGATTTCGTCAGCCGTTACATTATGCTCAGCGGAAAGAAGTTTTACAACGCCGAGTGATTGCGCAGCAAAAGCTTCGTTGAGTTCGATTACGTCCATTTGACCAAGTTTCATTTGAGCATTAGTTAACGCCATTTTTATTGCGGGAACGGGACCAAGCCCCATAAACATCGGGTCAACTCCGCCTTGACCGACGGAAACTATTTCTACCAACGGTTTCAAGTTGTATTTTTTTACCGCTTCTTCGCTTGCTACTACGACAAAAGAAGCTCCGTCATTTATACCCGAAGAATTGCCTGCCGTAACCGTACCGCCGTCCTTAAAAGCTGGACGAAGTTTCGCAAGTTTTTCGGGATTGCTGTTTCTATTTGGATACTCATCAGTATCAAAAACTTTTTCTTCTTTCCCTATTTTTACGTTAACTGGCACTATTTCTTTTTTAAACAATCCGTCGTCTACTGCTTTAATAGCTTTAACTTGAGAATTGTATGCAAATTCGTCTTGCTGTTCGCGTGTGATGCCGTATTTTTCAGCAATATTTTCCGCTGTAATACCCATATGAACGTTAGAAAAAGCGTCTGTTAACGAGTCTAAAATCATATGGTCTTGTATTTCCATAACGCCCATTTTGTTGCCCGTTCTTGTCTTTGACGGAATAAGATACGGCGCACCGCTCATAGACTCTGTTCCGCCTGCAACCACGACGTTTGCAAAACCGCCACGAATGTCCATTACAGCATTTATGACAGCTTTCATACCGCTACCACACACCATATTGACTGTATACGCAGGCACTTCTTGCGGAATTCCGCTTTTTATAGCAACTTGTCTGCCTACGTTTTGAGCTTGACCAGCTCCCAAAATATTACCAACAATAACTTCATCAATATTTTTCGGGTCTAGCTTGATTTCGTCTAAAATGTTTTTTACTACCACTGCACCCAAATCACTGGGTTTTACATTGGCAAGACTGCCCAAAAAACTGCCTACCGCCGTTCTTTTTGCCGCTACAAGATAAATTTTCATAAAATTCCCTCTGCTTATTAAATATTTTTTATTTTTACGGCTTTGCCGCTTTTTATTTTTTGTTTAAAAAGTAAATATTTGAGTAAATTTTGCTTTGCATAAAATTGGATGATTTTTCCTATTGGAATCGTAACACTTTAGATAAATTGTGTCAATACAAGCTGACGGAAAACATAGAGTAAAACGTTTTTATATTAAAAGTTACAACTAAAACAAAATTTACAAATATCGTTATGAATTAAGTCTAAAAAAAACAGTACAATGAAAAACGGCGTTACCGCCGTTTTCTTGTAGATGTATAAGTTTTTAGTTTGAAATTAAATTTCCGCCTTCCAAAGTCCGTGTAAGTTGCAGTAAGCGTAAACGGCAACGGGTTTTTCACCAAGACAAAAGTCCCATACAGGTTTATCACCGGGCTTAAAGCTGTGACGTATACCGCCGTTTTCGGTCTGTACATAAACCCACATTATGTAGTGTTCCGCTGTCATTGGATGTTCTGCCGAACCCACCTTGACATTTAGGGTAAAGCCCGAACCAACAGCAACAGGCAAATGTTTTTCGTGGGAAGCGTCAACAGTGTTGGCTTTGAGTAACTGCATTTTTTCACCGCAGCAAACCATAGGAACGCCGCTGTCGATTATCATTCCAACCAAATTACCGCAATGACGGCAAATAAAAAATTTTTGTTCTGTCATATTCAGTATCCTCCGTTTGTATATTTTTTTTGAGCTGACTAAAATTATTGATACCAAAATTTTATACTAAATATTTATAAAAGTCAATACCGCAAAAATACTAATGCCATTTTAATTTATCAAAAAAAGTATCCGTTTGTGATTTGAATGGAGTTACTGCCAGATTGTGCGATGAGTCCATACAACTACAATATTTTTATAATTTTCGGCTTGTGAAAAAGAATAACGCAAGCAAAATACGGTGACAAAAATCCTTGATTTTTTGTGCGAATTAAGGTATAGTATCAAAAGGAAATATGCGGATATGGCGGAATTGGCAGACGCGCTAGATTCAGGTTCTAGTGAAGTCACTCTCGTGCAGGTTCAAGTCCTGTTATCCGCACCAAAACGGCGACTTCATTATTAGTCGCAAGAAAAAAGGAACACTTTTTTGAGTGTCCCTTTTTCTTTCTCCCTTTTTTCGCCGCCGTAATTTTTTTAGATAACAAGATAATGAAATTAATTTTATTTTTGGTAGCGAAGCTATTGAATTTTTTATTTAAAAGTCGTATAGTAAATATGCTATATGAAATTCGATATATTTAGGAGTGTCTGTCTTTAGGGGAATATTATACTCTTTTTTTATGAACGATATTAGAATTTTATTTCTATTGCTGTTAGATTTATGTAGCGATATCGGGATTTACGTTTTTTCGGTAACATAATTTCAGTTAGTGCACTTTTTGTTTTAAGCACTATTGTTTTTTCTTATATAAGTGCAAAATTTAAGGAGACATAAGACAAAATGATTAAAAAGTATAATGTTGAACTTGAAGGGCAAATAGAATTTTATGAACATTATTTAAAAGTTATCAACCCTGACCTTACTTACGAAGATATTTTTAGAAATAATACTGACGGTATATTAAACGGCAATCTGCTTGAATTCAAGTTAAATATAACCGACCTTAACGCTTGTTTATTTCAGTCAATAAAATATCTTTCCGCCATGCGAATTAAAGGCGAACCTATACCAGCCAATATTTTGCTCGTTTCTTTGAACTCTGCAACAATCTATGTGTATCATTCTTCCGACTACTTAAAAGATATTGAAACCGTCTATATTGGTGGTGCTTCAAAGAAAAATGTTGGATTTATTGCTAATGATTATATTTTAAGACTTGAATACATTGAAAACCAAGCCGATGAATTTTCATTGATTCAGTTGTTGAAAGAAAATAATCACACCAAAATCAATATTGATGAAAATTGTATTGTTGGTTGGGCAGAAAAATACTATCGTGAGAACCCCGAAGCAAGAAAGTCAGATTTTATAGGCGATACAACGGGAAAAGTAAAAATCATCGGTGAAATTAGAGAACCTAGCAAATTCAAAAATTATATATATGCCTATAGTGGAAAAGACAATGTCCGTTTTCAATACTTAATGGACAAATTGAATGACACTTTGCAAAAGAAAAATTTAGGTG
>DAOPIV010000015.1:0-16706 GCA_035399325.1 Clostridia bacterium
CTTAGTAGCCGTAAAAAGCTATAATGTCATTAATATTTTTTCGTCACAAAATTTAATAAGAAGCAACAATCCCGACGAACACCCTTATCAGATAGGTATCACTCAGCTAAACGACACAAAATTTGAAATTTCGGATAAACCAAATGACGGACTGTATTTCGATATGGACAAAATTCCTGTCGAAGCCGTAATTCGTTTTCGCAAAGAAGGCGACGTTTTTTGTAAATACGGCGGCGGCACAAAAAAACTTAAGGAATACTTCATTGATAAAAAAATTCCAAATACCCTTAGAGACAAAATTCCTTTGATTGCAACAGGTAATGAAATTTTGTTGATTGCGGGAGTGGAAATCAGCGACAAGATAAAGGTTACTAAGGGCACGAAAAAAACCGCCTACGCCAAAATAATTGAATAAAAATAACCAAGGAGAAATAAATGGAAAAACACGACGACATTCTACATATTTTAGTAGACCGTGCCACTCTTCAAAAGCGTGTGGACGAGCTGGGTAAGCAGATTAGTAAAGACTTTATGGGCAAAAGACCGCTTATCATAAGCATACTAAAAGGAAGTTGGATTTTTTTGGCAGACCTTGTAAGGGCTATGGATATTGACGCCGATATCGACTTTATGGCTATTTCAAGTTACGGCTCAGGCACAAACAGCACAGGTGAAATTAAACTTATTATGGATCTAAACCGCTCGGTAAAAGGCAGAGATGTATTGATTGTTGAAGATATTATTGACAGCGGTCTTACTATGGATTATATGCTCAAGCTATTAAAGGCACGTGGAGCAAATACCGTTACAATAGCAACTTTGCTCAGCAAACCAAGCAGAAGAAAAATCCAAATACCTATTGATTACGTTGGTTTTGAAATTGAAGACAAATTCGTCATCGGCTACGGACTGGATTTTGATGAAAAATTCCGCGGACTGAAAGATATTGCCGTTTTGCGTCCCGAAGCGTATCAAAACTAAAAGGTTTTAAAGTCATTAACTTACACACAAAAATTATACACTGACCAGTCTGGTCAGTGTTTTTTATTTCGGTATTATTTTATTGTTTCCGCAACAAAAAGTCCTGAGGCGCACGCAAAATACAGATTGTAACCGCCGCAAACCCCGTCAACATTTAATACCTCACCAGCAAAATAAATATTGGTGTTTTTAAGTTTTAATCCGTCCAAAAATTTTTCATCAATGCCGCCAGCACAAACTTGCGCCATACTCTTGTCAACTAAACTGTGAAATTTGAAAGTAAAACCTTTTAGTGTCGCCGCCGCTTTGGCTATGTTATTTTTCGTCAAAGGTCCTTTTATTCGGCTAAGAACCGCTTCTGAAATTTTGTTATGCAGTAATCCGCAAAACATTTTATCGCTTCCGTATTTAATCAGCCTTTCACCAAGCAATGCGGTTAGCTCGTTTTCAGTATAATTTGGGAAAAAATCCAGTGAAATTATATAATTTGAGGTTTCCCCTTTTACCATGTCTCTGGCGATAATTGATGATAAATTAAGTATAACTATGCCGCCAAGTCCGTATTCTTTAAACAAAACTTCGCCTTGTTCCATAAATACTTTTTCGCCGTTTTTTGTGAGCGAAACCTTTGCCGTTACTCTTACGCCGTTTAGTTGTGGAATTGGATTGAAAACTTTTACGGGCGTAAGCGATGGAAACCGTCTTGTAAAAAATTTTTGGTCTATTATATTATCAGCGTTATATCCGCTTACTCCAATGTTGCTGCCAACCGCAACAACAACCCTGTCGCCTCTGTATGTTCCCTTGTCGCTTTCAACATTTACGCCAAGCTCTGTTTCGATTATTTTTTCCGCTTTGCACTCAGTAATTATGTTCACGCCGTTTTTTTCGGCGGCATATCTAAGACAATCGACAACAGAATTTGCCGTCTCTGTCACAGGATAAACTCTGCCTTGCTCGTCGGGATCACCGGTCACCAGACCAATCTCAGAAAGAAAATTTTTCACTTTTTCGGAGTAATCTTTGATAATTTTTTTTGCTAAATCGCTGTCGTTGTATTTATTTGGGTCAAAGTCGGCGTTAAAAATATTACATCTGCCATTTCCCGTCACAGATATTTTTTTACCTATTCTTTTATTGGCTTCCAGTAATGTTACTTTGTGTCCTTTTTTTGCGAGTGCTATCGCCGCAGTAAGACCGCTCATTCCGCCGCCTATCACTGTGATTTTCATATATTTACTCCTATTTGGTTTTAACCTATTTTCTTAAAACTGTAATCTTTTTTTAAAAAAATTAGTTTACAGGTTTTACGCTGTGTCCTGTGGTATATTTCCTTAAAAGATCCTTTAACCTTTTTTCATCTTCAAAATTTTCCATTACGGTGCTTTTTTGTTTTTGATTTAATGACAGCAAGTTTATGAGTATATTTCCGTTCCAACTTCCCACAAGGGGCAAGCAATTAAATAGCTGAAAACGACATTCGCCCAAAATATATTTTCTGAGTGAAAATTCCCGTCCGCTCTCATCAGTTAGTTTTGACCACTCTTTGGCGTTGCAATTACTGCATTTTTTTCCAAATGGACAGTAAGCAAAATTCATCACCGCAATACCGCCGAAAACCTGAACAAAAATATTTTCGCAGTCCATTACTTCGGACTCACGAACGGTCAACTCGTTTGATGAGCAAATATACCCGTTTTTATCGTCAATATCAATTGCATTGAAAATATTCATACCCGTGCCGTAAAAAATTTTTTTACCCCATTTATTTGCCAAATTTTTTGCCGCTAGGTTTTCGCAGTAAATGCCGTCGAATTTGTCGACTCGATTATCCAAAATTTCGACATCTTTTTCCGTCAGAAAAGCGGGAATGAATAAATATTTTTCCTTAACCGCATTTGTTTTTACAAAAAAAGTGTTGAATAACTTTTCGTCTTTATAATTATTTGGAGCAAAAACCGCAATATCTATTTTTGAAAGGTCAAAGTCAAATTCGCTGTCTATCACCGCAACTTTTTCTTTTTTTGGATGCTTTGCTAAATAGTTCGGCAATTCTAATTCGCCTTGCGTCCTTTTTGGTAATTCGGTAAGTTTTTCATATATTTTTGCATAAAAATCACGCCTAAATTGGTTTAGCGTAGAGATTGCAACAAAAGCGTCTTTTGTTTCCACGTCGATGTTTGGAGCGAAAGGATACTTGTCAACTTTGGCAAAACAATTTTTTATCATATCTATGGTAAGCGGTTTTGTTTTACTTGTCTGCGTAATTTCGCCTAATATTTCCACCGTTTCGCCTTTTATCGTTGCTTTTGCAAAAATCTGCTTTTCTGCCACTATTTTAACATCAACGCTTATCGGTAAAAGTTTTATTTCGGGCAAAACCAGCGAGGTGTCAGTGGTGATGCAAACATCATCGCCGACTCTCGGCTCTCCCTTGTAGTCAAATACTCCCTGTTCGCCGCCCTTGAAGACAGCGTTACCGACTTCTTCGCCGTTACGCAAAATTTTCATTGCACTGCCTTGACTTATTTTTTCTTTAAGGTTGACACATATTTTTTGCCCTACAATTTTTTTCACAACAGCGACTTTTTCACCGATATGACTTTGAGTTTTTGTCGATAAAAAATTTTCGTCTTGTCCGAATGCAAGCCCGCTTGTGTAATTTCCACGATTAAACGCTCTTTTTAACGGAGAAATATCGGCTTTCTCTCCATTCAGTAAATTGCGGTAAAATTTTGCAGCGGCATATACGTATTCCGCTCTTCTCATTCGCCCTTCAATTTTGAAAGCCGACACGCCCAAATTAATAAATTTTTCAATATTCTCGCCAACGCATAAGTCCGACGGAGAAATAGCGTAACACATTTTTCCGCCGTTAAGGCTGTATTTCTGTCTGCACGGCTGTCTGCAAAGACCTCTGTTCCCACTATCACCGCCAATAAAACTGCTCATCAAACACTGTCCCGAAAATGACGAACACAATGCGCCTTGGACAAAAACTTCGGTTTTTATTATTTTGGAAATTTGCTCAATTTCGCTTAGCGGCGTTTCTCTTGCAAGCACGACTTGACAAAAACCATTCTCTTTTGCCTCCTTTGCTCCGTAAATATTATTTACTCCCGCTTGCGTCGAAAGGTGAAGCTCTATGTCTGGCAAATATTTACAAAAAATTTTTCCAAATGAAACGTCTTGCAAAATAAAAGCATCTGCTCCCAAAAAATACAGTTTTCTTGCTGTTTCAAAAAAACTTTCTAATTCGGTGTTTTTTATCAAAATATTTAGCGTAACATAAATTTTGACGCCAAATAAATGAGCGTATCGAATATATTCGCCGATATTTTCCAGTGTAAAATTATCTGCGTTTCGCCTTGCGTTAAAAACGTCAACGCCCAAATATATTGCGTCCGCTCCGCCGCTTATTGCAGCATAAAAAGCTTTTGGGTTTCCTGCAGGGCAAAGTAAAGTTGATTTCATATTTTATATTGTACGGCATTGGCGGTTTTTTTTCAATTCTTTAAGTAAAAGAAAAAGCAACCGCAAAAAATCACGGTCGCTTTTAAAACTCTTAGCTTTTCTATTTTTTTTAATATACTTCCACAACATTTACCATAGGAATATCTATTTGCATTTCCACTCCGTTACGCAAAATCGTAAAAGTAACGGTGTCGTACTGTTTAAATGTGAAAATATAATCCGTTACGGAATAAAGTCTGTTTATCGCTCTCGTAACTCCGTTATATGTGAAAGATTTTAGTATATCGCCTTCAATTAAATATCCTTGCGATGCACTTCCTACCCCGACGTCCACCACTGTCACTTCTTGTAAAACATACGTTCTTTGCGTCGCTTGGTCATATACGGAAGTGGAATCGGTAATTTGCATGGTTATTCCAAAAATTACTTTTTCAATTGTCTGACCTTCGCTTTCTATTATTTTTCGAGCCAAAGAAATTGCTATATTTGTAGGTATAGCGTAGCCGATATTGTCCGTCTCGCTGTCCAGATATTTTGCGTTTACGATGCCGATAAGCTCGCCTTCACCATTAAACAATCCGCCGCCGCTGTTACCAGGGTTTACGGGAGTGTCAATACGAAAGACTCGTAAACTCATCAGTGTCAACTCATCTGGAGCCGTTAGATCTATATTTTCGGATTCAATAGAAATGATACCGCTTGTGACGCTTATTCCGCCTGCATTGGGGTTACCCACCGCAATCGCCGATTCGCCTGCGAAAACAGTGCCGCTGTCCGCTATCGTTGCGGGTACGCTTGCGCTACCAAGATATCTGTCATTTTTCGGTATTTTTATAACGGCTATATCGTTAGTCATAGAACCTCCAATATATTCCGCTTGTATATCAAATCCGTCGTAAAACATGCCGTATAAATACACCGAAATGTCGTTGCTTATTTTTGGTTGCGCTGACACTTCGTAGATTACGTGGTAATTTGTTACTATATATGCGTAATCATCGTCTTCGTAAAAAATAACTCCGCTTCCGGCAGACCTTCCCGTCTCTCCTGACGACGATGTAAAGCCCGCAAAAATACACACTACCGAGCGCAATGCTTTTGCAGTTGCGGCTTCAACGCTATCTATTTCGCTATCGGCGTTACTCGAGTATGCCGCACGCCATTCTGCAAATGTTCCGTCATAGCCGTTCTGCACCGCAATGGCGTAAAGCTCTTCATAAGTGTATTCGGTTTGCGTTTGACTTTGCGTAGCAATCCATTCGTCAAAAGTGCCGGTATAACCGTCTTTTACAGCAAGTCTATACATAGCTATGTCTTCATACGAACAAGCCGAAAGTCCTAATGTCAAAATCAATACTAAAACGGTCAACACACAGACAAATTTTTTCATTCGAATCACCCCTTTAAATTTACTAATCTTATTTTATAATCTTGTTATTAAAAAAATATTAAAACACTATGAATTTTTAGTGTTATTATTTTTTTGAAAAATCACAGCCACAGTAGTTTTGGCGGTAAAGTCCGTATTTTTTGCTAAGCTCTATACTGTTTTTGTATCCGTTTTCTTTTTTAAAGTCGCTTTTTAAAAATTTTGCTCCGCCGCCACGGCTCAATTCTTCCCCGATAGTGTTAATAATTTCGGCGTTTTTATGCGGTGAAACCGTAAGAGTTGTGCAAAAATAATCATAATTTTTTTTAGTAGCTTGCGAAAAAGTTTCTTCCAGTCGCAAATAAAAACACCGCTCGCATCTCAGCCCCCCTTCGGGTTCGCTTTCAAAACCGCTGGCAACGTCATAAAAAGTACTTGGCAAATATGCTGACGGAATTATTTTTATTTTTTTGACCGAAAGTTTTTCACAGTTATAAATATCAATAAGCTTGATTAGTTCGCTTTCTCTTTTTTCATACTCTGTTCGGTCGGTAATATTTGGATTAAAATAAAAAATGTCCACATCAAAAAATTTTGCCAAAATGGGAACAACCGAGCTTGCGCAAGGCGCACAACAGACATGCAATAACAATGACGGACGAAAACTAAGCCGCTCAATTTCCTCTTTCATTATTGCGTTGTAGTCAATTTTATTCATTTTTTAGGTTTAGTTCCTTTTGCCAAAGCTACCGAATCTTGTTGCTCTTAGTGATTTTGCGATAAATTTTTCACCATACAAAAAATCTCAAGATTTTTTGTTTTTCTGCTGTTATTTTATTTTTTTAAAAAACTTCTTTGCGTTGTAATCTATTTGGTTTTCAATCTGTCCTACGCTTAGCCCGTATGCGTCAGCAAGTATTGGCAAAACATATTTAACGTATTTTGGATAATTAAGCTGTCCTCGGTACGGTTCGGGCGCTAGATAAGGTGCATCAGTCTCCGTCACTATTTGCCCAATCGGCACAGCGTAAAGTAAAGACGTACGCTTTGCCGCTTTTGTATAAGTCAGCGCTCCGCCAAACGAAAAAAAGTAATCTTTGTCCGCTAACATTCTTGTGATTTCTTCACTTCCATTATAGCAGTGAAACATCACGCCGTTTGTCAAAAAGTTGTTTTGCGCTTTCATTATATCCAGTGTATCCGCCCATGCGTCACGGGTGTGAATAACGACTGGCAACCCGCATTTATCTGCCAACTCTATCTGAGCGGCAAAAGCGTCTTTTTGCGCTTTTTTATCGATGTTTGGATAATGATAATCAAGCCCTATTTCGCCCACAGCCGCCACTTTTTCGTGCCTCGCTATATTTATCATTTCTTCTGCGGTTTTTGCGTTAAACTCGGCAATACAGCTGGGGTGCAGTCCTACGGTTGCGTATATTCTTTGGTATTTTTTGGCTAAATTAAGACTGTCGGTAATGGAGACGTAATCGGAAGCGGAATTTATTACAAAATCAACTCCGTCAGTAACAAAATCTGCGATAATCCGCTCCCTTTGCCTATCGTATCGCTTGTCGTCTAAGTGAGCGTGGCAATCAATCATGCTAGTTTCTCCATTTCTATTAGTTCTTTCGGCACATCAATACGGTCGAACAAATTTTCGCCTTTAATTACTTTTCGTCCCGCTTTGATTCCGCCGAATGTTACAATACTGTCAAAGTTTTTGTCGATTTCGCCCAAACCTAATTTATCATATATTTTTTGTGCAGTTTCGGGCAAAAAGCTAGCGAGTAACACAGCGGAAAATCTTATTGCTTCCGCAAGGTTATATAAGACGGTGGCAAGTCTGTCTTTTTTTGTTTCGTCCTTTGCCAAAGCCCACGGCATTGTTTCGTCTATATATTTATTTGCTCTATTTATTATTTTAAATATATCGTTTAACGCATCGGGTGCGGATAACTTGTCCATATCCAATTTGACTTCTTGTAATGCGTTTTCGCATATCGATATAAGCTCGTTGTCGATAGGCTCTTTTGCGGTAGATGAAGGCACGCAACCGTCAAAATATTTTTCTATCATAGCAACCGTGCGGGAAACTAGATTGCCAAGACTGTTACATAGGTCAGCGTTAATGCGGTTCAAAAAAGCCTCGTTGGAGTAGTTTCCGTCGCTGCCGAAAGGTATTTCTCTTAGTAGATAATATCTTACTGCGTCCACCGAATAACGCTCAGACAAAATTAACGGGTCTCTTACGTTACCGACAGATTTACTCATTTTTCCGCCGTCAAACAGCAGCCAGCCGTGACCATAAACTTGTTTGGGCATAGGCAGCCCCAGCGCCATAATAATTGCAGGCCAGACGATAGTATGAAAACGGGTTATTTCTTTTCCCACCATATGAAGGTCTGCAGGCCAGTATTTGTGGAAAAGACTGTCATCACTGGAGCCGTAACCTAGTGCAGTGATATAGTTTGCCAAAGCGTCAATCCAAACGTATGCGACATGCTTGCTGTCAAAAGGCAACTCAACCCCCCATTTTACCGTCGTTCTGCTTACGCAAAGGTCTTTTAGTCCCGGTTTGATAAAGTTATTCACCATTTCGTTCATACGGCTCTTTGGCGCTATAAAATCGGGGTTTTGTTCGTATAACTCCAAAAGTTTGTCGGCATATTTACTCAAACGGAAAAAATAGCTTTCTTCTTTTTCGAGATGTACTTCTCTGCCGCAATCAGGGCATTTTCCGTCCACTAGCTGGCTCTCCGTCCAAAAACTTTCGCACGGAGTGCAGTACCAGCCTTCATACGAAGCCTTATATATATCGTCGCTGTCTAATAACTTTTGATAGATTTTTTTTACCGCTTCTTCGTGGTAATCGTCTGTTGTGCGGATAATTTTGTCGTAACTTATATTGAGTGTTTTCCACAGCTTTACAATGTTTTCAAAAATTCCGTCGACATAAGTTTTTGGGTCGACGCCTTTTTCTTTGGCTTTCTGCTCGACTTTTTGCCCGTGTTCGTCCGTACCAGTCAGGTAAAAAACGTCAAAACCGCACATTCGTTTAAATCTCGCTAACGCATCGCAAATTACAGTGGTGTAACAATGTCCCAGGTGAAGATTTCCGCTTGAGTAATAAATTGGCGTCGTGATGTAATATGTGTTTTTGGGTTTCATTTTTTTACCTCTATCCGTAGTTTTTACAAAATTCTAACACTTTTACTCAATATTGTAAAGAAACTTTAATAGAATACACTATGAATTTGATTTGGACAATCCTTATTTTGGCATCTCTTTTGCTGTCGCTTTTAGACCCGACCGCCGTTTTGGCAAACATCACTTCGGCAGTTGGAGAAGCATTAAATCTTGCTTTATCGCTTGTGGCGGTTTACTGTATATGGCTGACAGTTTTTGAAATTTTGAAACGATTAAACGTATTAAATAAAATCGCAAAATTTATATCGCCCTTGATTGACCTTGTATACGGCAAAGTAAACGACGCCGCAAAAGAATATATCGCATTAAATATCTCGGCAAATCTTATCGGGGTAGGTTCTGCCGCCACTCCCGCCGCAATCAAGGCAGTGGAAAATATGAAAGACGGCTCTATAAAAGCCACTCCGTCCATAATAATGCTTTTTGTCATAAACGCCACGTCGCTTCAACTGTTACCCACCACCGTTATGTCAATGCGGGCAAGTCTTGGCAGCGTTAGTCCTGCCGATATCGCTTTGCCTACTTTGATTGTCAGTGTAACCACAACTCTTATTGGTATTTTACTCGTAAAACTCTTTACAAAAAAATGTCAAACTATATCGCTCCCGTTATCCTGATACTTGTTTTTGCTGCGGGACTCATAAAAAAAGTCAACTGTTACGACGCCTTTGTCTCGGGGGCAAAACAGAGTTTATCGCTATGCGTAGACATTTTCCCCTTTCTTGCCGCAATGCTCACTGCAATCGCCCTTTTGAGAGCTGGCGGTATCGACAAATCTTTGGGTGACGCTCTTGCTCCCGTTTTCAGCCTTATTGGAGTCCCGACAGAATTGAGCGAGCTTATTATTTTGCGACCGTTTACGGGCAGCGGTTCAATAGCTATTCTCAATGATATTTACTTACAGTATGGTGTGGATTCATATGTCGGAAGATGCGCATCAGTGATTATGGGCGTAAGTGAAACGGTGTTTTACATCGCAGGCGTTTACTTTGCCAAAACGGAAATAAAAAAATTAGGTTGTGCAATCCCCGTTGCTTTGGTATGCTCGTTTATTGGTTGTATTTTAGCATGCTTGTTTTGCAGAATAATGTGACATTGACACAAATAAAAAGGACGGCTTTCCGTCCTTTTAAAATTTTTATATTTTTTTGTTTTGTCTTATTGCTAATATAAATTATTTTGCATACATTGAGCCGAGTATTTTTGCGACGAGTTTTGACGGCAAAATTTTACTAAGCCAAACAAAAAACTTGTATTTAAACCCTGCAGTATAGAGCGGTCTTGGATTTTTGATTTGTGATAATCTAAAAATCTGCTCTGCTATAAATTTTGGTTTCATACCGTTTTTTTCGTCTTTTTCCATTTGTAAAACGCTTCTTTCTATGCGGTCTCCGTAACCTTCGCCGTCTATTTTTTCACGCACTGCCGTAAAGCCCGTTGCGATGTCGCCAGGCATCAAAGCCGTAACCCTTACTCCAAAAGGTTTTACTTCCAGTGCCAACGCCGAAGAAAAAGCGTTTATCGCCGCTTTTGCCGCAGAATAATAGGCTTGGAAAGGTATCGCCAAAGCAGCCGCAACCGAACTTACATTTATGATTATTCCGCCCTTTATTTTCAGATACGGCAAAGCTATTTTTGTAACCAGTGCAGTACCAAAAAAGTTCACGTCAAACTGTTTTTTTGCGGTTTCGATTGGAGTATGTTCCACTGCTCCCGATATACCAAAACCCGCATTATTTACCAGTACGTCAATTCGTCCGCTCCTAGAACAGATTTCATTAAAAGCGTTCACCAAACTTTGCTCATCGGTAACGTCAGCCGTGATATGAATAACATCTTTTCCGCCCTTACCGCTGCGGCTCAGTTCATATACTTCGTATTCTTGTTCCGCAAAATATTCGGCAGTAGCTTTTCCAATTCCGCTTGAGCCGCCTGTTATTACAGCAACCATATTACTCATGATTAACGACCTCTGGGAAAAATGAAATTACTTTACTTATTATGTCAGCTGCTTCGTCAAGAAGTGCGTGTGTGTGCGATGCCATATAGCTTGTCCTAAGTAAACATTCCCCTGCTGCGGTAGCGGGAGGAACAACAGGATTTACATATACTCCATTGTCGTAAAGCTGTTTTGTAATGATAAAAGTTTTGTCGGCATCGTAAGTGTAGATAGGAATAATCGGCGTTGACGACATTCTTATTTTAATACCTTTATCCGTAAGATTTTTCCGCATGTGTGTAGACAAATTTGACAGTTTTTTCACTAATTCAGGTTGTTTTTTCAGCACTCTTAAAGCTGCCAACGCAGTAGCGCAGTTTGACGGCGGAATGGATGCACAAAAAATAAACGGCCGTGAAGTATGCATAACGTATTCGACTATTTTTTCGTCCGCAGCCATATATCCGCCCATACTAGCCAATGATTTTGAAAAAGTACCCATAATAATATCTACTTCGCTGGTAAGACCAAAGTAATCCGCCGTACCTTTTCCCGTTTCACCTAAAATTCCTAGTCCATGAGCGTCGTCCACCATAACTCTTGCGCCATATTTCTTTGCCAATGTCACGATTTCGGGCAGTTTTGCAATGTCGCCGCCCATAGAAAAAACGCCGTCGGTTATAATAATTTTCCCGCATTCGTCGGGTACTGTTTGTAAAAGTTTTTCAAGATGCTCCATATCGCTATGAGAGTAGCGAAGCATCTTTCCATATGAAAGTTTGCATCCGTCATATATACTTGCGTGATTTTCTCTGTCGCAAATCATATAATCGTTTTTGCCTGCTACAGCGCTTATTATACCCAAGTTGCTTTGGAAACCTGTTGAAAAAATCAAGGCTTTCGGTTTTCCCAAAAAGTCTGCGAGTTCTCTTTCCAGCTCCAAATGCATTTCCAGCGTACCGTTTAGGAATCTCGAACCCGAGCAACCCGTGCCGTATTTTTCCAAAGCTTTTATTCCAGCTTCCACTACTTCGGGATTGGTGGTCAGTCCCAAGTAATTGTTACTACCAAGCATAATGCGGCGTTTTCCTTCCATCACCACTTCGACATCCTGACGGGATTGAAGTTCGTGGAAATAAGGATAAACACCCATTGCTTTGATTTCATCCACCTTGGTGAAACCATAGCATTTTTCAAAAATATCCATTAGTCCTCCATAAATATGTAAATAATAATTCCTTAAAAAGCGAAAAAATTCCGTATGTGTAAGATATTCTAATGTATACTTTTAAGTTTGTCAATTCGTATTATGAAAAATTTATATACAAATTGGCGAAATATGTCTATAAAAACAATACCACTGTCGATTTTTGACAGCGGTATAAATTTTGTGTAGTTTTGTTAGACTTTTAAATATTTTTCCAACCATTCGGTAATTTCACGCAACCTGCGTACTCTGTGTTTTGGTTTTCCCGAGCGACTTAGCTCGTGGTTTTCACCCTTAAACATACACAGTCTTGTGTCGACTCCATGGTCACGTATCGCATGAAACATTTGCAATCCTTCCGTCAAAGGACAGCGATAATCCGCATCACTATGAATAAATAATGTGGGAGTTTTAACCTTGTCGGCGTATTTTAGCGGCGATTGTCTCCAAATCGAATCAAAATCGCTCCATATGGTGGCGTTTGTTTGGTCGTTGCCGAAATATGCTCCTATGTCCGACATAGTATTAAATGTCGTCCAGTTTGAAATACTGCGCTGAGATGCCGCAGCAACAAATTTATCAGTATGCCCGATAATCCAGTTTGTCATATAACCGCCGTAGCTTCCGCCCGTCACACCCAATTTGTTTTTATCTATAAAGTCAAATTTTTTCGTAACCACGTCGACAAATTTCATTATGTCACGGTAATCCGTCTCTCCGTAATGACCACGTATATCGGCAAATTCGTCGCCCCTGCCGTCACTGCCTGTGGGGTTGCAAAAAATCACTGCCATACCCCTATTAGCCCATAACTGCATCTCGTGAAAATACACGTTACCGTAAGCGGTCTTTGGTCCGCCGTGAATGTCCAGTACCGTCGGATATTTTTTACCCTCTGTGTATTCGGTCGGTTTTATCACAAATCCGTGTATTGTCACGCCGTTTTCATTTACAAACTCACAGTCGATAGGTTCGGAATATTCATATTTTGTCACGTTAGCTTCGTTGAGTTTTGTCAACTGTTTTTCTTCAAATTCATTAATCTGATAAATTTCACAACCGCCCTTTCGCATCGCAATAGCGTAAAAATCATTACCGTTTGCAATAAATTCGTTTATCATTCCCCGCATTTGAGTCATTTGCTGTATTTCGCTCGTGTTTACATCAATGCCTATAATATGCGAGCTGTCGTTTACTGTATCGATAACAAACAATTTTCCGTCATGATAAACTGTTTCCGCTGTCAGCGTGCGTTCCATTTTTATATCCGTATTAACGCTGTTGCTAAATCCTCTCATCCCATCGTCATAAATAAGTTTGTATTGCGTTTCGTCTGCGTTTTTTACAAAAATTTTATCATTTTCATTTATGCCGTGAGCGTCAAGCGTATTAGCGAACAACACAATTTTGCCGTCGGGCAAAGGGAATATACGTGAATGGTCAGTTTTGTTTGAAAACGAAATGTCTGTCTGCTTGTTTGTTTTAACGTCAATCTCGTAAACATTGTTCATAAATGTAACGCCCGTTACATATCTTTCCGCTATGTAATAAAGTTTTTTATTGTTTGGGGAAAGGTTTAGATAACTCACATTTGTAAATTCGTCGACAAGCGGAGTGATTTTTCCGTTGTCATAAAAATATAGACGGTTACGAATTTTGTTAGAAACTCCCGCTCCGTTTTGCCAAAAAGGAGCTTCGTCCAAAACGATGTAATCGCTGTTTTCTTTGATTATTTCACACGCTTTTTTAGCGTCGCCTTTTGCCTTTGCCAATGCGTCTGCGTATTCCGCAGAATATTGTGCTGTGAAGTAAAATTTGTTTTGATTAAGAAAAACAAATCTGCCCGCCAAGTAATCAAGTCTCAAAAACTCTTCCGCTTCCCCGCCGTCTAATGACAATTTTTGTAAGACTGTCAGTTTCGCCCCGTTTTTTACCGCTTCTTTATCTTTCGGGTTGCGTAAACTTGGGAAAATAATATCATCGTCAACAAAGTAATAAGAACGCACATTCCCCGTATTTGTGAGTCTCTTTACCTTTTTATTTTTCAATGTATACAAATCGCTGACATAATCGTTTTCGTCAAAATCCGCTTTGACAATATTAAAATAAAGATTGTCCTTATGTAATCCTATGTTTATGGGGTAGACAAATCTGCCAAAATGTTCGTAATCAATTTTTTTCATAAGTTAAATTTTCTCCTTAATATAAATTGTAACACTCTTTAAAATATTTTCAAGTCCTTAATTTTATGGTATCATTATTTTAAGGAGTGAGCGATGTATTATACGCAAAAACACACAGCGGAAATCGATATCGATACGCTGCTAAAAGATTATATCGATTTTAGTCAATACGAAAACAGTTGTAAAGACTGCCCCAATTACGGCACTCTTTACTCTTGTCCGCCGTATGATTTTGACAAAAAAGAATTTTTGCAAAAATTTTCAAAACTAAAAATTATCGCCTTGCAAATATTATTTGATAAAAAACTCACAAACAAATTTTATTCCGAAAGCGAAATATCAACCGTTTACCGCAATATAATAACCCCCGAACGAAACTCATTTGACTCTGATTTACTTTTGGAAGAAAAAAGCATTAACGGCTTAGCTTTATATGCAGGCTCGTGCAATTTTTGTCAGATATGCAAACGCAAAATCAACCAAACATGCGAATACCCCGACAAAATGAGATACAGTATAGAATCACTTGGCGGAGATGTTGTGGGGCTAAGCAGAGATTATTTGGGCGTAAATATTTTGTGGGCTGGAAAAGGAAATTTGCCCGAATATTTTTTGTTCGTGGGCGGAGTTTTACTTTAAATCGCATTAAACAAAAAATAAAACTATTATAAAAAGGAATTTAAAAAAATGATAAATTTTAGAGAAATAAACCGTGAAAATATTTGGGATATATTAAAACTCAAGGTATCGGAAGAGCAAATGCACTTTGTGGCTACAAACGCAGTATCGATTGCACAAGCTAAAGTACAACCCGAATGTGTGCCTTTTGCTATATATGATGACGAAACGGCAGTAGGCTTTGTAATGTACTGCCTAGACACGGAAGAGAAAGAATACTGTATATACCGCCTTATGATTGACCAACGGTACCAGCGTCAAGGCTATGGCAGAGAAGCACTGCAAAAAATAATTGACATCATAAAACAGGACAAAGACCATCACAAAATTTTAATCAGCTTTGAGCCGAATAACACAGTGGCAAAAAACCTTTACATAAGTTTTGGTTTTGTCCCCGACGGCAGAATAATCGACGGCGAACTAGTCTATGTTTTGGAATATTAAATATTATTTAAAAACAGAAAGAGGACGGAAAAAATCCGTCCTTTTTTATTTTTATAAAAACTATTTTGTGCGTTTATTATACGCTTCTATACCAAGTTTTAATAAATCCATAGCTCTTTCTAAATCCGCTTGTTTTAACACATACGCAATACGGATTTCATTTTTACCTTTGCCAGAGGTTGCGTAAAAACCTTCGCCCGGCGCAAACATAACGGTATCTCCATTGTCATTAAAGTCTGTCAAAAGCCACATTTGAAATTTGTCGGCGTCGTCGACAGGCAAAGCCGCCATAAGATAAAATGCGCCTTCGGGCTTTGTGCAAATAACGCCGGGGATTTCCATTAGTTTGTTGAAACAAGTGTCACGACGCAATTCGTATTCTTTTCTTACAGCGTCAAAATAATCGCTTTTTGCGTTATAGAGTGCTGCAGAAGCGACTTGGTCAAGCGTTGCAACAGAAAGTCTCGCTTGACAAAACTTGGTAATCTGTTTTTGCAATTCTTTATTCTTTGTAATAACAGTTCCTATACGAGCGCCGCATGCGGAGAAACGTTTTGAAACGCTGTCAATAATAACGGCATTTTCAGCTATATCGTCAAACTGTCCAATGCTTGCAAGATTCTCACCGCTGTAAACAAATTCACGGTAAACTTCGTCGCCAATTAAATACAAGTCGTGTTCTTTTGCAATATCTGCGAGTAAACGCATTTCTTCTCTTGTTAATACCGCACCCGTTGGGTTGCCTGGATTTGTAAACATAATAGCTCGTGTATTAGCGTTTATGAGTTTTTCAATTTTGTCCTTAAATGCGTATTTATATCCGCCTTCGGGAGTGGTGGTAAGCGGTCTGATGACACCGCCTGACGAGCGGATAAATGTATTGTAGTTTGGATAAAAAGGTTCGGGAATAATAACTTCACTGCCTTCGTCAAGTATGCTATGCATCACCATTTGGAGAGCTTCGCTGCCGCCTGTGGTGATAAAAACGTCGTTAGCTGTGTAATTTACTCCTATTCCTTTGTAATAATCTATTACGGCATTGGTTAGCTCAGGGATACCGTTTGAAGGAGCGTACTCTAGCACCGGCAGAGAAAAATTACGCACTGCGTCAAAATATTCTTTCGGCGTTGCTATATCGGGTTGTCCGATATTGAGGTGATAAACCTTTATGCCTCTTTTTACAGCGTCAACCGCATACGGATGAAATTTACGCATGGGTGACAG